>JAYVPS010000029.1:0-10023 GCA_043757225.1 Cytophagales bacterium
ACGTCCCGAAGGGACGATTGGTGGGTAGAAAAGATAGCGAGAGTGCATTTTACGTTCCGTTAGGAACGTTTCGTGCCGCGACAATTTGGAATGCACCCCGTGGCCCCGAAGCAATCAAGTTAGATTTATTTGAAAGTATGGAGCCGGGTTTTGTAAAAGGTTAAATCACGTTTAATCTAGCTAGTTCTACCCTTGCTTGTTCAGCATTTTGAAAATGAATCGTAGGCAACCCAACCTTTTCAGCGCCAGTAACATTTTTATGATTATCGTCAAGAAAAATAGCGCTGGCTGGATTGATCTGATAGCGATCGAATAGGATTTGATAAAATTCAGGAAAGGGTTTTCTGGATTTCTCAATTCCGGAGACAACGATCCCATCGAACCAATTCAAGAATTCAAAATTGTTTAGCGCCCATGGAAAAGTCTCTGCTGACCAATTGGTGAGGGCATAAAGTTTATGATTGCGCTGATCTTTTATTTCCTTAAGTAGCGCCACCGTATCAGGAATAGCCCCACCGATAGTCTCATGCCATCGACCATACCAGGCACGAATGGCTACCTCATGATCTGGAAACTTATTAATTAATTCGTTAGTTGCCTCTTTAAATGGTCTTCCGGCATCTTGCTCATCGTTCCATTCAGGGGTACAAATATTTTCTAAAAACCAAGAAATCTCTTCTTCAGTTTTAAAAATCTTACGATAGAGGTAGCGAGGGTTCCAATCGATGAGTACTCCGCCTAAATCAAAAATTACTGTATCCATTTTTGCCATTTGTCATTACTATTTATTTCCCAAAAGCCCACGTTAAAAATTCAGACATTGCCAACGCCCAGGTTTCGGGATTGTGCTTGCCGCCTTTTATTTCTAAGTATTGGATTTCTCTAAAAGGGCGATACCCTTTTTTTGTCAATTCACAGATCATGTCGAGCGTATCGTCTATGGAGTCGATTACTCCGTTTTGATTGCGATCATTTAGCTCGTCTTCTGTTCCAGTTTGAAACCAAAACCGCATACCGGGTCTGATTTTTTCTTTACGTATTTGTTGATGCATGATGCGATCGCGGCCGTCAGAATAAAAAATGCTTTTTGTGTCACGCTTGCGCCACCATAATGAACCACTGAAAACACCCACTTTTTTGAATATGGAAGGATTGTTCCAGGCGATGTCCAACGCGCTGAGTCCACCTAACGAATATCCGGCAATGGCATGAAATTCTGCAGAAGGATCTACCGGATATTTATACAATAGATAAGGAACTAATTCATCGACCACATAGGTAGAGTATGCCTTGGCCTTGCTGCCGCGCTTTTGGTAATCAGTCTTCATTGCCACACCATATTCTTGCATCCGATCGCCAGCCGTTATAGCGGCCACGATGATTTCTTGAATCAGACCCTCTGCTGTCAGGCGTTCGAGTGTTTTTTTTAGGTTAACCCGCTCGTTATCCTGGCCATCGTTAAGGATGAGGAGTGGATATTTCTTTGAAGCTTGTTCAAAGCCAGGCGGCAATAGTATTTCCACTTCTACATCGCGGCCCAGCAGGTTAGAATAGATGCCGCCTAATTTTTCAGAATTATATAAAGGAGATAATTCTTCGGCCAAAGTTTGTAGTTCGGTTTTTATTCGTCAATTTTAGAAAGCTCAAAAATAGTGAATTGTAGTGGAGCGTGCCACGAGTTATTGAAAAACTATGAGTGAATATCGACCAGGGATAGTAGCGGAAAGCCCGAAGTGAGATGGATATGAGTGGAGCCGGACTTGTAGCGGATAGCCCGCCTGAGCTAAGCAGCTGTGTGTGGCGCAGGGGCCGCAAAGAAAAGCCAATCGACCCATTTATAATTAAACGTTTGATTTATGCCACACGAACATCTTCATCGCTGGTACTCTCCTTGTCTCAATAAAGACATTGAAGTTTTGTCTTTTGGCAAACAGGGCTACCCTGTAATATTATTTCCAACTTCGATGGGGCGCTATTTCGAGAACAAAGATTTTAAGCTCATTGAAAGTGTAAATTGGTTTTTGGATAATGGGCTGATCAAAATTTACTGTCCGGATGGAATTGATTCGCTAAGTTGGTACAACAAAAGCATTCACCCTGCCAACCGTGTGCGCAACCACATTTGGTATGATGCTATGCTGTTGAATGAATTGGTTCCGTTGGCACAACGTGAAACAGGTGTGGAGCGTGTGGCTACTGCCGGTTGTAGTTTTGGTGGCTACCACGCTTCGAACTTTGGGTTTAAGCATCCCGAGGTTGTAAAATACATTTTCAACATGGGTGCAGCTTTCGATATTAAAGATCAGCTGGATGGGTACTATGATGACAATGTATTTTTTAACAATCCGCTTGATTATTTACCAAATGCAGATAATGCTTTTTTATGGGATCAATTTACCGTATTGGGCACGGGTACCAACGATATGTGTTGGGACGCTAATGTAAAAATGGCGAATGTCTTAGAAAAGAAGAAAATGAAGTACTGGCTGGATGTGCGCCAAGGTGCCAACCACGATTGGCCTGCGTGGAGAGAAATGTTTCCTCATTATTTATCGTTGATCAAATAATTAAGATCTTGATGCGCTTCATTATTACTTTCTGTTTTCTTTTTAGTGCGAGTTGTTTTGCAAGAGTCGAGAGTAAAGAAGCTGTGGAAGTGGGAGGCATTAAGCAATGGATTAGCATTAAGGGTACTTCTTCTCAACATCCTATTTTACTTTTTCTTCATGGTGGCCCGGGAAATTCAGCGATGAGTTATTCCTATAAATTTACCGATGAGTTGCAAAAATATTTTTTGGTAGTGCAATGGGATCAGCGTGAAACCGGTAAAACCAAGGAGCTAAATCCTTCAACTAAACCATTATCGCTTGCCTTGATGGAAGCTGATGTAGTAGAGATGATCAACTATTTACGAAAGCGGTTTTCCAAAAATAAAATCTATTTGATGGGACACTCGTGGGGTGGGTTTTTGGCTTTGCGGATGGCGGCTCTTCATCCTGAATTGTTGGAAGCCTGCTTTGCACTGAGCCCGATGGTTAACCAATTGGAGAGCGAACGGTTGTCGTTAGCTTGGATGATGGACAAGGCTAAGATGCACAGAAATCAGAAGGCGATAGATGAGCTATCGCGGGTGAGAGTTCCGTTTGAAAATGGTGAGCAAATCTATTTTCATAGAAACTG
Source organism: Cytophagales bacterium (assembly GCA_043757225.1). Taxonomy (GTDB): domain Bacteria; phylum Bacteroidota; class Bacteroidia; order Cytophagales; family Cyclobacteriaceae; genus ELB16-189. Next base: position 3,181 of record JAYVPS010000029.1, read on the forward strand.
GCTTGCCTATTTTTCTGGAAATAAAACCCTTGCCAAGCCATATGTTGAAGCTTGGGCTGCTAAATGGCTCGCGGTATTTATTGAAGCCTCAACGATGAACTTCCTTGTGGAAACCCCGGAAATCAGATGCCCTATCTACTTTTTTGTGGGGCGAAAGGACTACCAAACTCATTTTAGTCTTGCAGAGCAATATTTTTTAATTGTTAAAGCTGAAAAAAAGGAGCTGTTTTGGTTTAAAAATTCAAGCCATAACCTTAATCTTACAGAGCCAAAAAAATTACAAGAGATTGTTATCTCAGTAGAAAGAGCGAAGCAGTAAGCCAAATGATGGAAAATTTTGAAACGATAGACGCTACCTATTCATTGATCAGACTAAGAAGGACTGAAGAACTAAGAAAACAATTGAACGATATTTAATCATTATCAGCTATGAAAAAAATTGGAATTTTACATGGTATGGAGCGCTCGTTCCCCGAAGCATTTGTAGAGCGGGTTAACAAGGCAGGGTTGAAAGACATTAAAGCTGAGCCTGTATTGATTGATATGGTGCAACAAGGAAAAAGCGATGACTATTCGGTGATCATCGATCGAATTTCGCAAGACGTACCCTTCTATCGGGCATACCTTAAAAATGCTGCCATTACAGGCACAGCCGTTATCAACAATCCTTTTTGGTGGAGTGCCGATGAAAAATTTTTCAACAATGCACTCGCCTTAAAAATTGGAGTGCCTGTTCCTAAAACGGTGATCCTTCCTTCGCATGAGCGCCCCCCCGATACTTCGGATGGTTCTTTCAGCAATTTAAAATTTCCTTTAAGCTGGGATGCTATTTTTAAACATATAGGATTCCCGGCTTACATGAAGCCCCATTCGGGTGGAGGCTGGAAAAGTGTTTACAAGCTCAACAACAAAGACGACTTCTTTAAAGCTTACAGTGAGACAGGCCAACTGGTAATGATGCTGCAAGAGGAAATTGTTTTTGACGATTACTTCCGTTGTTATTGTCTCGGTCGCAAGTATGTCCGCATTATGCAATATGAACCGCGCAATCCGCATCACTTGCGCTACCAAAGCAACAACGGCCCTGCTACGGACAAGATGTTAAAAATAGTGCATGATTATGTGCTTGACATTTGCAATGCGCTTGGTTATGATTTTAATACAGTAGAGATGGCGGTTAGAAATGGAATTCCGTATGCCATTGATTTTTGCAACCCTGCACCCGATGCCGAAGTGAAATCAGTAGGTCAGGAAAACTTTGATTGGGTGGTAGAACATGCTACCAAGATGGCTATTGAACGCTCACAAATGCAGAAACCCGGAAAAGACAATTTGACGTGGGGAACTTTTGTAATCAATTCCGTTGCTAATTTTGGAACACAGACTCCAACAAAGGCACGCAAGGCAAAAGAAGAAAAGAAGGTAACTAAGCCCGTGGCGAAGAAATGATTTATAAGCAATGAGGACGAATTTTATTAACAGCAGACGAATTAAATAGCTCGATGGAAAAATTTACGCTTGGTGTTGAAGAAGAGTACATGGTGATTGATCCAGTTACGCGAGAATTAAAATCACACGACCAGAAAATTGTGGAATTGGCTGCCAAAGCTTACAGCGAAAACGTGAAGGCCGAGATGCACCAGGCAGTAGTAGAAGTAGGCACAGGTATTTGCAAGGATGTTGATCAGGCGCGAGTAGAAATTTCGTTATTGCGGAGACATGTGTCCGATATAGCTGCTAGTATGAATTTAAAAATCGGTGCGGCCGGCACTCATCCTTTTTCGCATTGGAGCAAACAATTAATTACACCCAATCCGCGATATGATGCCATCGTAAATGAGATGCAAGAAGCTGCACGATCTAATTTAATTTTTGGGTTACATGTTCATGTAGGCATACAAGACAAAGATATGGCCATTCATATCATGAATACGGTTCGGTACTTTTTGCCACACGTGTATGCGCTATCGTCTAACTCTCCTTTTTGGGAAGGACGGAATACGGGCTTCAAATCGTTTCGCACCAAGGTGTTTGATAAGTTTCCCCGCACAGGCATTCCGGATGAATTTATAAGTTGGGATCATTTTAAAAATTATGTGAACCTGCTCATCAAAACCAACTGCATCGACAACGCTAAAAAAATCTGGTGGGATGTTCGCGTTCATCCCTTTTTTGATACCATTGAATTTAGGATTTGCGATGTGCCAATGCGGGTAGAGGAAACCATGGCTATCACTGCCATCTTTCAGGCATTGGTAGTGAAACTATATAAGTTGCGCATTCAAAATATGAGCTTCATTATGTACAACCGTGCCTTGATCAACGAAAATAAATGGCGCGCTTCACGCTATGGCTTAGATGGAAAGTTAATTGACTTTGGCATTCTACAAGAAAAGGATACCCGTGCGTTGATTGTAGAGCTGTTGGGATTTATTGACGATGTGGTTGATGAACTGGGCAGTCGCCAAGCCTTACAGTATGTGTATACAATTTTAAACGAAGGCTCCGGGGCTGACAGGCAGTTGGCAGTTTTTGCACAAACGGGAAGTTTGGAAAAAGTGGTAGACTACATTACTGAAGAGACATTGAATGGGATTTAGGTAAGGTCGGAATGGGAATTTCTATTTATTAACCAGTTAAACGCATTGTTATGAAGATATCTTTATCCCTCAATACATCAACTTGAATAATCCTTCTCAATTAAAAATTGCTATTCTTGATTTGTACGAAGGCGAGGCCAACGAAGGCATGCGTTGTATAAAGGAATTAGTAGAACAGTTTAGGGCGGATATGTCTTTTCCGGTCACCTATCAAGTGTTCGATGTTCGGTTGAAAGGAGAAATAGCAACGTTGGATTTTGATATTTTTATTTCTTCCGGTGGCCCCGGTAGCCCACTTACAAGTGCCGGACTGGAGTGGGAAGAAAAATATTTCTCGCTGATGGATGCCATCTTTCAATACAATAGTAAACATCAAACTCAAAAGAAATGCGTTTTCCTCATCTGCCATTCTATGCAGATCTTTTGTCGCTACTATGGGTATGCAAAAGTAACAAAGCGAAGAAGTACGGCTTTTGGTGTCATGCCAATTTACATGACTAAAGAGGGCAGAAAAGAAATATTGTTTAGCCAATTAACGGATCCCTTTTATGCAGTTGACTCACGTGATTATCAGGTCATAGAACCAAACGAAGCAAAGATTTGGTCAGGTGGAGGGAATATACTTTGCTTAGAAAAGAATAGACCCTTTGTGCCATTTGAAAGAGCAGTAATGGCAATTCGTTTTAATGATGAAATTTTTGGAACCCAGTTTCATCCGGAGGCAGATTCAGACGGCATGTATCGTCATTTTTTGAGTGACGACAAAAAGAAGATGGTGGTAGAAAGACACGGGGAGAAGAAATATTTTAATATGATGCAAATGTTGAATGAGCCTGATAAGATCAAGCATACGTACCGAATTGTATTGCCTGGTTTTTTAATGTCAGTGGTGCAAAGTCGTACAAATGGTACTAGCATATGATAGCAATAGCCCGCGATAGCTTTAACAAACAGTTTAGCGAAACAAAATATAAGGAATTTCTCAGGGACATTAACAGGACGAGCAATTATGAAATTCCCTTTCGGATAGCGGAGACTCCAATTTTTATTGGAGATGATTTCAAAAATAAATTATTGAAAGCGTCTGAAGAGATCATCAATTTTTTGGCCCGACCGGGTTATAAACAATTGATGGAGCAAGCTCTGCCATTTAAATTTAGTGTTCCTAGCGAAACTGACCATACACTTTTTATAGCACTGGATTTTGCGATTTGTTCTGATAATGCTGAATTGGTTCCTCGCCTTATTGAAATGCAAGGCTTCCCATCGCTATTTGGGTATCAAGATTTTTTAGGAAACAAATTTCGAGAACATTATTCTATCCCAGATTCCTTTCATTTTCATTTTGGAAGAAGTTCAGAAGAGTACTGGCACCTGCTCAAGAAAGTAATAGTTGGAGATCACAACCCGGAGAACGTGGTATTACTTGAGATTGATCCCCTGAAACAAAATACCACCATTGATTTTTTGATCACACAAAAGCATCTTGGCCTACATCTGTTGCATATTGGCGATGTAATCGTTCGAGGACGAAAGCTGTTTTACAATTCTCAAGGAAGAGAAATCCCGATACAACGGATCTATAACCGTGTCATCTTTGATGAATTGCTTCAGCGCAAAGATTTGTCAGCACAATTTCACTTGACAGAAGATATAGATGTTGAATGGGCAGGCCACCCAAACTGGTTTTTCAAGATTAGTAAGTATACCATGCCATTTTTAAAAACAAGTGCAGTACCTGAGTGTAAGTTTTTAAATGAATATGACTCTTATCCGGCTGACCTTGAAAACTATGTATTAAAGCCGCTGTTTTCTTTTTCGGGAAGCGGTGTTATCTTTCATGTAACCCAACGGGATTTGGATTCAGTGTCGGAAAGTGAAAGGGGCAATTTTATTTTACAACGAAAAGTTACCTATGAACCTGTTATTCGCGGTGTTGACGGATTGGTAAAGGCGGAAATTCGACTCTTGTATATTTGGGAAGAAGGTAAGCCTCGGCCTGAGTTGGTAACTAATTTAGCACGCCTCAGTCGTGGAGAAATGATTGGCGTCAAGTATAACAAAAATAAAACCTGGGTAGGAGGAAGCGTTTGTTTTTTTGAAAGCTGAAATCTTTTAATTATAGAGTTTTGTGATTAAGATTAGAGCAATTATTTATTTTAATCTTGTTTTTCTTGCTTTTCATTTCTTTTAAGAGTTGTGAATGCGTTCCGAGACGAAAAAATCAATCTTTCAAATAAAGAATAATCTTGAGTTACTATTTCCGCAAAGCCTTTTGAATTGGGTTTGTAGGTCAATTCATACTTAAAAGATGAAATGAGATTATCTGGTAATTCTACTATCACTTCATAGGAATTGTCTTCTGATGGTGCTTCCGCAGTTTTAATTACATTTCCTGTTATGTATCCAAATTCTTGATATGGATATGAGTCCAGTGTTATTCGAGCCTTTTGCCCTGATTTTATTTTTGCAAACCCTTTATAAGGAACCTTAATTTTAGCTCTTATGTCACGACTTTGAGGTATTATATAAGCGATTGGTTGGTTTATTTTAAGGAAGTCACCCGTAGATACTTTTTTTATGAAATTTATTCTACCTGCAATTGGGGCTATGATTGTGTATTTCTGTTTCCAGTCTTGTTTATAGTTTTCAATTGAGGTTAAGGTGACCTCAATCTCTTTCATATTTTTATTCTTTGCCTCGTTATTTTTATATTTTGCGTCTAGACCTTGCCCCTCTGTTTCTTTAATCTGTAATTCATTTTGCAGAGGAGATTGCTTTAGGTTTTGAAATTCATTTAATTTTTGATGGTATTTAGTCGTCTTCTCAATCCAATCTGACTTTGCAATTACATTTTCCTTATAAAGTCTTTCATCAATTTGGTATTGTACTTTTGCATTTTCAAGTTCTTTAACTCCAATATCGAGTTTATCTGTTAAGACAAGAGATAACTCCTTTAGTGAGTTTGCCTTACTGGTAAGCCTTTGAATTGATTCAAGATGGTAACTGCTGTTAAGCTGATTGTATTCATAAACGTTCTTCAGAAGGTTATTATAATTTTCTTGTGTCAAACCAAATGATAACGTTGTTTGTTGCAATTCAATATTTCGAGACTTATTTGCAATAAGAGACCTTAGCTTACTAATTTGATTATCTAAGAAGTTGATATTTTCTGATGGTAACGCATTCCGTATCTCGCCCAATACTTGACCCTTCTGAATAGTTGAATCTTCCCCAATAAATATTTTTTCTAAATAACCATCACTCAAATTGTAAATAAGGGAGGGATCAATAGATGTGGTAAGCTTCGCTTCCCCCGTAATAGTTTCCGGGTATTTTAGAAATAAACTTAAAAAAATTAGGAGAATCAATATTGTAAGGATTGAACCAGACCCCCAATTAATGAGCGAACTTGGTGGTTTGCTCAGAATTTCCTGTACATCTTCTGATCTTGTATGATGGGCATTATTTACTTTTTTTTCTTCCATTCTAATTAGGCCTTCAAGTTCATTTCGGGTTGGGTTAACCTGCTTAAATCTAATTGATTTTTTACAAGATTGTAATATGCTCCGCTTAATTCAATTAACGAATCGTGGTCTCCCATCTCTACTATTTTCCCTTCATCGATAACGATAATTTGATCGGCATTACGCACCGTGCTTAGACGGTGAGCTATAATGACTGATGTCTTATTTTTTAAAAATGATTGAAGCTTATTAACAATAGCACTCTCATTATTGGCATCAAGTGCGGAAGTAGCCTCGTCAAAAAATATATAATCAGGATTTTTATAGATTGCTCTTGCTATTAGAATCCGTTGTTTTTGGCCAGTACTTAACCCTAACCCTTCATTTCCGATTTTTGTATTGAACCCCAAAGGCAACCCATTGATGTATTCATGGATATTGGCTAATTCCGCTGATTCAATTAACCTTTCCTGATCTACCTGCTCAACACCGATTGCAATATTCGCTTCAATTGTATCGTTAAAAATAAAACCCTCTTGCATTACAACTCCAAATTTATCTCGCCATGATTTTACAGAAATATGATTAAAGTCCTTATTGCCAAAGTAGATGCTGCCAGTATCTGGTTTGTAAGTTGATAATAGTAATTTCATAAGTGTAGTCTTTCCACTGCCACTAACCAGGGAAATCGCTTTTAGAAATTTTTCAGATAACAAAATGATGGTGAAGTATTTGGGGTAATCGTTACGATGGTGTATTTTTGATTTATCAAAATT
>JAYVPS010000030.1:0-10013 GCA_043757225.1 Cytophagales bacterium
GCTAATTTGAGAGGCGTCACAGATGTAAAATTCTTCCTCTTTAGATTGGAAAAACTTTTTGCCCAATGAGCTGCTCCCCAGAAAATAAATGTGATCCCTGAAATGCTTTCTCTAAAGATGGTGAGAGGCACACGAGATGGATTGAAAGATCCGTATTCAATCTTATTGTCAGAATCGGTGGCGAATGTCTTCTTTGGTGATGCGGATCCAATGAATCAGGTGTTGCGCATAGACGACAAGTATGATGTAAAAGTAACCGGAGTGTATGAAGACCTGCCCTACAATTCTAGGTTTCGTGAGATGAGTTTTGTCTTACCTTGGGATTTGTATTTGATCACCAATGAATGGATAAAGAAAATGGAGAATCCATGGGGCAGCAATTTTACCCAAACATTCGTGCAGATAGCTGACAATGCCGATATGGAAAAAATCTCAGCCAAGATCAAAAATGTAAAATTCAACAAGCTTAAAGATGAGGAAGACAGAAAGTATAAGCCTGAAGTTTTTCTTCATCCGATGAGCAAATGGCATTTGTATTCAGAATTTAAAAATGGCAAAAACATTGGAGGACGAATTGAGTTTGTCTGGCTCTTTGGAATCATTGGTGTATTTGTACTGCTGCTCGCTTGCATCAATTTTATGAATTTGAGTACGGCACGTTCTGAAAAGAGGGCGAAAGAAGTAGGGATACGCAAGTCAATAGGCTCTGAGCGATTTCAATTAATTAATCAATTTTTTAGCGAATCTCTGGTAGTGGCGCTATTGGCATTTGGGGTGGCCATACTTTTGGCGCAATTGGTTTTGCCTTTGTTTAATCAAGTAGCGGATAAGAAATTGACATTGTTATGGAGTAGCCCCATATTCTGGACAATTGGTGTAAGTTTTAGCATACTCACCGGAATAATTGCCGGCAGCTATCCTGCCCTTTACCTATCATCGTTTCAACCTGTGAAAGTTTTGAAAGGCACTTTTCGTGCGGGCAAACAGGCTTCTATACCTCGCCAAGTATTAGTGGTACTTCAGTTCACTGTTTCTGTTACGCTGATCATCGGCACCATAATCGTATTTCGTCAAATCCAATTTGCTAAAGATCGCCCCATTGGTTATGAGAGAAATGGGCTGATCAACCTTTTCTTATCAACTGCTGATATACACAAACATTTTGAGACCGTGCGTAATGAGTTAAAGAGTTCAGGGGCAATTATAGAGATGACTGAATCAGGAAGCCCGACCACACAAACGTGGAACACTAATGGCGGTTTTGATTGGAAAGGAAAGGATCCATCACTGGCAGTCGATTTTCCTAACAATGGCTGCTCTTTTGAATACGGAAAAACGGTGGGCTGGCAGTTTAAAGAGGGGAGAGACTTTTCGAGGGACCATGCCACTGACTCAATGACTTTTGTTATTAACGAATCGGCCGCAAAATTTTTGGGCTTTAAGAATCCAATCGGTGAAGTTCTTACCTGGAACGATAAGCCTTTTACAATTATTGGCGTCATTAAGAACATGGTGGTTGAATCCCCGTATGAGCCTGTGCGGCCTTCACTTTTTCATATTGATGATGATGAATCGAATGTTGTTATCATTAAGCTTAACCCAGCATTAGGTTCGAGGGAGGCCATCAGCAAAATTGAAGCGGTGTTTAAAAAGTATAACCCTGCTTCTCCTTTCGAATATAAATTTGTGGATGAAGAATACGCGAGAAAATTTGGAGATGAAGAACGTATTGGCAAGTTGGCTAGCTCTTTTGCAGTATTAGCAGTTTTCATTAGTTGTTTAGGAATTTTTGGGTTGGCTTCCTTTGTGGCAGAGCAGCGTACCAAAGAGATTGGCGTACGCAAAGTATTGGGAGCATCTATTTTCAACCTTTGGAAAATGCTGGCGAGCGATTTTGTGCTGTTGGTAATCTTCTCTCTTATAATAGCAATACCCGTTGCCTACTATTTTATGAACCACTGGCTTTTAAAATATGAGTACCGAACAGAAATAGCCTGGTGGATTTTTGCTGTTTCCGGGTTAGGTGCTTTGACGATTACATTGCTTACAGTCAGTTATCAATCCATCAAAGCAGCATTGGCCAATCCGGTAAATTCGTTGCGATCAGAGTAGATGATTTAACCGCAGAGGACGCTAAGGTTCGCAGAGGATAGTGTTTTTTCTTAGCGAACCTTAGCGTCCTCTGCGGTTAGATTTTTCGGAATAGTATTGCTAAAATGTGTTTTCTAATTTAATTTTTTTTGCGGCCTGCTGACTCCCGAAGCGGGGACGTCAGCATCGTGCTATCCGTTACAATCCACGCGAGGCGCGTGGGATTTCCACTGCTATCACTGGCCGATGTTGCCTATAGAAATTTCCGCTAGATTCTTGTCATTCATGTCTTAGATCTCATACTCTCGACTTATCATTGCCCACGTATTTCCTCTGCCCAAAACCCACGAAGCGTTCCTACGGAACGCACCACGCAGAAAACAATTATCAACCCACCAAATGTTCCTACGGAACAAAAACGTTACAGCGTTAGCTTGCATCGTGTTCGCAGGAATATTTGCTGATCAGAAAAGAATACAACGATTCGGCTATGTTCCTACCGTGCAAGGTCGGTATGTGTGCGCTTGCATCATGTTCCGCAAGAAACATCCCACAGGTAAAAACCAACGTGTGAACCACATCATGTTCCGTAGGAGCATCTCGTGGGTATACATGTAGATCGGCATCATGTTCCGTAGGAACATTTCGTAGGTAAAAACTATGTCCGGCCGTGTCATGTTCCGTGGGAACATCTCGTGGGTATACATATAGATCGGCATCATGTTTCGTAGGAACATTTCGTAGGTAAAAAACTATGTTCGGCCCGTGTCATTTTGTGTAAGAACATCTCATAGGTAAAAGAGACAAGATGCGGCCAAGTCAATATTCCGTAGGAACATCTCGTGGGGGTAAACATGTAGATGGGCATCATGTTCCGTAGGAACATTTCGTAGGTAAAAACTATGGCCTGCTCATGTCATGTTCCGTAGGAACATTTCGTGATTTTTTTTTAAACGGATATCAAGCGACACAGATCATTGTGGTAAACAATTAAATCAACTCCTTAAAAATATATTGCTCTTCCCATTCCACTTCAAAGGCAATCAAAAATTTTCGGTACTCGTCTAAAAACGTTTCCTTTTTATGATGAGCCTCTTGGTTCTGAATGTATTTTATCACGGACGGCACTTGACTTTTGGCATACGAAAAAGCACCATATCCCTCTTGCCAAGCAAATGCCTTTGAACATAATTTCTCATTCTTAATCCACTTACTGCTTTCAGTTTTTACATTTTGAATCAATTTTGAGATAGCTTGGTGCGGTCGCATCCCGATAAAAATATGGATATGATCAGGCATACTGTTTATCTGCAACATCTTATGGTCATTCTTTTGAAAAATGCCCGTTATGTATCGATGAAGGTTTCCACGCCATTCATTTTGTATCAATGCTTCTCGGTATTTAACTGCAAAAACAAATTGAACGTGAATTTGTGTGTAGGTGTTGGCCATAGATTATTAAGGTTTAATAGAGCGAATTTAAAGAAAAGCATTTGAAGGTATTGCTAAACATAATACTGTCTCATGTGATCGCCATTGCCCGTTTCCGCCTATGCATGTGCGAATGTGAACACATCTTCTAAACAACACTTTAAAAAAACTTAAAATCGAGCCAATTTAACCTTGGCACAATTATTAATACTACATTTAGGAATAAATTATTTCTGCAATGAAGAAGTACCAACTTGGTGAATTTGAAGAAGTGGTTATGCTCACAGTGGGTGTCTTATACAAAGACGCTTATGGTGTATCCATCAAGAAAGAAATTGAGACACGTCTTTCACGCAATGTAAGTGTGGGTGCCCTTCAAACGGCTTTGCGAAGATTAGAGGACAAAGGCTATTTGAAATCACTCGATGGTGAAGCTACAGAAGAGAGAGCCGGTCGCCCAAAGAAGTATTTTCAGATAACAGCTCTTGGAAAAAGAGCGATGGAGCACTCAAAGGAAACCCGAGATGAATTGTGGAGGGCGATACCGAAGATGGCGTTGAATTTGAAAATCGTTGTTAGTTGATCGTTGTTGGTTGTTAGTTTTCGAACAACGATCAACCAACAACCATAAAATATCAAGATGAAACCAAAGTATACCGAACCACCCAAATTCTTTCTAAAGTTCTTCCGCTGGTTCTGCCATCCGAAGTTGCGCGATAACATTGAAGGAGATTTGATGGAGTTGTATAATGAACAGGTGAAAGTACATGGCAAACGAAAAGCTGATTTAAAATTTATTGGTGATGTATTGTTGCTCTTCAGGCCTGACATCATCAAACCAACAGAAGGGTATAAAAATTTAAGCAACTACGGTATGATCAAGAGTTATTTTAAAATCGGGTGGAGAAATCTTTTGAAGAACAAAGGCTATTCATTTATAAACATTGGCGGGCTTGCGCTTGGCATGGCCGTGGCAATGTTGATTGGGCTTTGGATTTATGATGAGCTGTCTTATAATAAATATCATCAAGACTATAATCAGATTGTTAAAGTTCTCCGACATAGTGATTGGCGCGGTGAGCGGAACACCAACAGCGATCAGCCTGCCGCATTAGGAACTCTTCTAAAAGCATCTTACGGAAATCACTTCAAATACATTGTCATGGCGACAGAAGCCCGAGAAGAGGTTATTGGATCGGGTGATAAGAAATTTACTCAGCTTGGTTATTACATGCAGCCTGATGGCCCTGAAATGTTTACCCTAAATATGATACATGGCACAAAGGGCGGACTTAGCGACATGAATTCAATTTTATTATCCAAGTCCCTGTCGGAAAAACTATTTGGTACAATAGACCCGCTTGATAAGCTTGTAACCATCGATGCAGAGCACCATGTAAAAGTTAGTGGCGTATACGAAGATTTGCCACCTAATTCTGAATTTAAGGAAGCAACCTTCATTGCATCTCTTGACTTATTAATATCAACTAGTCAATGGCTTTCGTATGATGCTTGGGACAATTATTTTCTCATTATCTATGCCGAACTTGTTCAAGGGGCAGATATTCAAAAAGCATCTGGAGTTATCAAGGATGCCGTGCTTAGTCATGTTGACCCGGAAACTCGCAAGACAAATCCAGAACTTTTTCTACACCCTATGAGCCAATGGCACTTACACTCTGTCTTTGAAAATGGGAAGTCAGCAACTAGTCAACAATTGATGTCAGTGTGGTCCTATGGAACCATTGGTAGTTTTGTCTTATTGTTGGCCTGTATCAATTTTATGAATCTAAGTACAGCCCGTTCAGAAAGAAGGGCCAAAGAAGTTGGGATAAGAAAATCAATCGGCTCGTTGCGTAACCAATTGATCCACCAGTTTTTTGGTGAATCCTTTTTAGTGGCTGTTCTATCATTTGTTCTTTCTCTCCTATTTGTTGCGGCAGCACTGCCTTGGTTTAATGAAGTTTCCGATAAAAGTATTCACTTGCCATGGACCAACTACGAATTTTGGCTTGCTTGTATTGCTTTCACTTTTTTCACTGGTTTGTTGGCTGGAACATACCCCGCACTTTATCTGTCTTCTTTTAGTCCTTTAAGTGTACTAAAGGGTACTTTTAAAGCAGGTCGTTTCTCCTCTGTGCCACGAAAAGTTCTAGTGGTGGTTCAGTTCACTGTGTCCATTAGCTTGATTATTGGAACCATGATCGTATATCAACAGATTAAATTTGCAAAAGACCGTCCGGTAGGCTATTCACGAGAAGGGTTGCTTATGCTACCCATGAGATCGCCTGAATACAAAGGAAAGTATGACCAATTAAGAAATGAGCTAATGAGAACAGGGGTAGTAACAGAGGTTGCTCAATCGGGAAGGTCTGTTTTGGAGAATTTAGGTTCTAACAGTGGATTTGCCTGGGAAGGAAAGGAGAATTCTTTTGATCCATCATTTAATACTATTTGGGTTTCGCCTGAATATGGAAAGACAATAGGTTGGCAGTTTTTACAAGGCCGTGATTTTTCGAATGAAGTCAAAAACGATATTGCAGGAGTAGTAATCAATGAATCAGCTCAGAAGTTGATCGGCTTGGACGATCCGGTAGGTCAATCCATAACCTGGATTGATTGGAAGAAAATAAACAGAGGATCGTTCAAAATTTTAGGAGTAGTAAAGGATATGGTAAAGGGCTCGCCATTTGAGCCAACAGATCCTTCTATTATTTTTCTTTCAGAAGAAGAAGCAACGGGCTGGCTATACATTCGGCTCGACCCTGCAATACGAGCGAGTGATGCATTGCCAAAAATTGAAACGGTATTTAGCAAAATAATCTCGTCCGCTCCGTTCGATTATAAATTTGCAGACAATGCATTTGATGCAAAATTTAAAGGCGAAGAACGTATTGCAAAATTAGCAAGTGTCTTTAGCTTTCTTGCTATTATTATAAGTTGTTCAGGCTTATTTGGCTTAGCTACTTTTGTGGCCGAACAGCGCACCAAAGAGATTGGCGTGCGCAAAGTAATGGGTGCTTCTGTTTTCAATCTTTGGAAAATACTCTCAAAGGATTTTGTATTGCTTGTTATCATTTCTGTTTTTATCTCAATGCCAATAGCTCATTATTTTATGAGCAGCTGGTTAATGAAATATGAGTATCGAACTGAAATATCTTGGCGGATTTTTGCTGCAACAGGAGTGGGAGCGTTGGTGATTACATTGCTTACTGTGAGTTATCAATCAATCAAAGCTGCATTGATGAACCCGGTGAAAAGTTTGAGATCAGAATGAGATATTAGACATAAGTAGAAAGACATTAAGCTGGCTATTTATTGCATCTTAATACTTGTATCCTGTAAACAATGAAAACTAAAGCACCTCCAAAGCTATTTCACCGCTTCTTCCGGTGGTTCTGCCATCCGAAGTTGCTGAAATACATTGAAGGAGACTTGATGGAGTTGTATGACGAACGTTTAAAAGAATTTGGAAAACGAAAAGCAGATTTAAAATTTATTAGCGATGTATTGTTGCTTTTTCGGCCAAGCATTATCAGACCAACAGAAGGATATAAAAATTTAAACACATACGGCATGTACAAAAGTTATTTTAAAATAGCGTTTCGAAATTTGGTTAAGAACAAGGGTATGTTCGCAATCAACGTAGGCGGCTTGGCCTTGGGCGTTGCTACCTGCATCATCATTATGCTCTTCGTTGTGGACGAACTCAGTTTTGATCGGTACAATGAAAAAGCAGATCAAATTGTTAGGGTAGTGCTGAAAGGAAAAATGAACGGTGAAATTATAAAGGAATCAGTCACACCAGCACCCGTTGCACCAACCTTAAAGAGTGAATTTCCTGAAGTAATAGACGGCACACGTATTAAAGCGATTTGGTCGTCTAAAATAACTTACAAGAACAGTACCTACAGAAACAGCAAGTTGGCTTTTGTTGATCCCAATTTTTTCGAAGTCTTCACCTTGCCATTCGTTCATGGCGATCCAAGAACTGCGCTGAAAGAGCCCAATACCATTGTGATCACAGAAGAAGAGGCGTTGAAATATTTTGGGCACGAAGACCCAATGAATAAAATATTGGATTTTAACGAGGAAGGCGAACAGTATAAAGTTACTGGCGTAATGAAGAAAGTACCAACCAACTCCCATTTTCATTTTGACCTATTCGCCTCAACGGTAGACGTAAAAGATGCGAAAGAGAACGATTGGATGCAGTCGCGCTATTTCAATTATGTAGTACTCGCGGAAGGTGCTAACATAGCGGAATTTGAATCCAAACTTCCAGCCATCATTACTAAATACATGGGACCGCAGATTGAGCGGATCGGAATGACCTATGAGAAGTTTAAATCCAATGGTAATAATATTGGGCTTTACGTACAGCCATTAACAGATATTCACTTGTATTCCGACTGCAATAATGAATTGGAAGCGAAGGGTGATATAAAATCGGTTTATATCTTCGGGGCAGTCGCTGCTTTCATGCTGTTGATTGCCTGTATCAATTTTATGAACCTCTCCACGGCAGCAGCCACCAAACGAAGCAAAGAAGTCGGTGTTAAGAAAGTATTGGGTTCACTCAAAAGCCAGTTGGTGAAGCAGTTTTTAACAGAATCATTTCTTGCCACCAGTGCAGCGATGATCGTTGGCGTATGCCTTGTAGTATTGGCATTGCCTATTTTTAATTACTTATCTGGTAAGGAACTAGAGGCAAGCTTTATGCTAAACCCAAGCGTTTTGATCGCACTTGCTTCGCTCTTGGTTTTTATTAGTGTAGCGGCAGGCAGCTATCCTGCTTTTTTCCTTTCTTCGTTTGCGCCCATTTCAGCCTTAAAAAATAAAATCAAAAACGGTGGCGGAAGCAAAGGAGTAAGAAGCACATTAGTGGTTTTTCAATTTGTAATCTCAGTTTGTTTGATCGTTGCCATTATTATAGTGCAGCAACAAATGAGTTTTATTCAAAACAAAGAAGTGGGCTACAACAAAGATCGGATGCTGGTACTGCGCGAATCCTATTTGCTTGGAAAAAATGAAGAGGCTTTCAAAAATCAATTGCTGGCCGATTCACGAGTTGAGAGCGTGACAATGTCGGCTTATATTCCTGCGGGGCCTACGGATACGGACATGAGGGGTACGTTTCGTGGTGAGCAAAAAGAGGAGATAAGACGCACTGTTCTTTACAATATCGATCCACAGTATATTCCTACCATGGGTATGCAGATTGTGACGGGAAGAAATTTTTCGGAAAAATTTGGCAACGAATCTGAAAACATTATTATTAACGAAACAGCAGCTAGGATTTTTGGACTGACCAGCAATCCACTTGGGCAATCTCTCTCTATGATGACCGATAACATTGGTGGACATAAAAGTTTTAAAATCATCGGTGTGGTGAAAGACTTTCACTTTCGCTCTTTGCATGAGTCCATCGCTCCGTTGATGATGATTAACAATCCATATGGTGGATTGATTGTTCGCGTAAAGCCAAACGAGACCGCGAGCCTGTTGGCCAGTATGGAAGAGAAATGGAAATCCTTTAAAGTAGAGGAGCCATTTACTTATGCCTTTCTGGATGAGCTTTACAATGAGACCTATGTTGCGGAACAAAGGATGGGTTCAATTTTGAAAATTTTTGTACTGCTTACTATTTTCATAGCCTGTTTAGGATTGTTTGGCCTGGTAACTTTTACGGCTGAGCAACGAGTGAAGGAAATTGGCATCAGGAAAGTATTGGGCGCGAGTGTTGCTCAGATTGTTTCAATACTAACAAAAGACTTAATTATACTCGTTGCTGTCTCTTTGGTAATTGCATTCCCTCTTGGTTACTATCTAATGGATCAATGGCTTTTAGATTTTGCTTATCGGATAAATATACAATGGTGGGTTTTTGCGATGGCGGGCGGCTTAACTTTATCGATAGCTTTTCTCACGATGAGTTTCACCACGGTAAAATCTTCATTGACAAATCCGGTTAGTAGCTTGAGAAGCGAGTAATGAACATGCATGGAGAGATTGCAAAGGAATACGCTCAACGTTAGGCAAAACTTCCTCTGATACAGCGAGATAAAATACTCAAAACGGAGAATGAAGGGTCCTGATTATCAGGAAGATCATCTACCTTACTGTGTTAATTAAGGTACCAATACCATCAATAGTAATTCTTATCTCATCACCAGAATGAAGCGTAAAATCATTAGGCGGAACAATACCGGTTCCAGTCATAATCAAACATCCATGTGGAAAGGAGCATGCGCGGTAAACAAAGGAAACCAATTCTTCGAGTGTTCGTTTCATCTGGTTGATCCCAACATTTCCTTCAAATACTTTTTTCCCACTTCGAATAATTTTAAGGTTGATACAGGTGTCACTGTCTATCGGATTTTTTGTTACATAAATACAAGGACCCAACGCTGCGCATCCATCATACGTTTTTGCCTGTGGAAGATACAAGGGATTCTCACCTTCAATACTCCGGCTGCTCATATCGTTGC
>JAYVPS010000031.1:0-9899 GCA_043757225.1 Cytophagales bacterium
CAACCAAATATGATTCCAACTAAAATAATTAAAAGGCTAAGTGTTTTGTGTTTCATTTTATAAATAATTTAAGTAAAGATAGAAAATAATTTATCTGAAATTGTTCATGATTTTTTTCGGTACTTTCTACGCATCGCAAATCCGTGTACAGCTTTTTTCAAAAGCTCAAAATAAAGTGTAACAAATAAAAACACTGTCATCACCCAGATCATAGCAATATTAAAATAAAGAGTATCATACTTCTTTCCCCAAAAATATTTGGCCGGAACATAGAAATTTTCGCGAAAATCAATCAAATGGTCAGGGCGATGATCTTCAAAATAAACAGGGTATATTTTCTGAACCAACTCTCCCTCCCATTCTACAATTCGGACGGCATTAGAAGAATTTTCAACCATCCTGCTAACAGATTCATTTTGATATTTCATCTTCATGGCATCAAATGCCTGCTTACTTTCAACCGTTTTAGTCATAGACATAATAGCTTCCTCTTTACCAGTTATAGCATGTTTATAACGAATCGCATAGTATTCTTTAAGAGTAATTAAAAATTGTTGGGTCTTTTTATGAACCGTTGAATCAAATTTGCCTATGATTAGCTGATTCACTTCAGGAAGTCGCTCCATTCCCACATAGGTCAATTCATTAGTAATTTCATTTCGCAACAAATCCAGCGCTTGCTTAGTGTCACTCTCTTGGGTACGTCTCCAATCGCTGCGATGATTAAGCACAAAAGCCAATTTCGATTCTAACGCGGGTAAATAATATAATCTTTTGTAATCAGCAATGGCACGCTTTTGATCCGACTGATAAAACTGCTTCTCGAAAGGGTTATCTTTGAATTGGGTAACCATATATGCCTCAAATGCCCATCGCGAGGCCATCATCTCACCCAAAATTGGAATACCATTTGGTGTCCCAACTTTTGGATTAAACTTATCGAAGCTAATAACAACGCCACTCAACAAAAGCTGTGGGATAATTAATATTGGTATTAAAATATAGATCGTTACAGCTGAATCAAATGCTGATGAAATGTTAAGTCCTAGCATGTTCGCAAAACATGCACAAGAGAATAAAATAAACCAGTAACGCATTTCAGTGAAAGGGATTTCCAACAGCCAATTACCAACCAAAATAAAAGAAATAGTTTGGACAGCCGAGAGGGTGAACAAGATCATTACTTTTGAAATCAGATAGCTACTCTTGCTCAGGTTTAAGTATCGTTCACGTTTTAGAATCTTCCTGTCTCTAAAAATTTCCTCGGCACTAATTATCAATCCCACAAAAAGCGCTACTACAATACTCATAAAAAAATAAACAGGAATATTGTAATTATAATAGAATGTATAGATTGGATTATCGACTCCTACTTCATCATAATATTTTACAAAGTACCCGATGAAAAGCGCCAAGATCGGTGTTAACAATAAATTGACACTTACATATTGTTTATTAGATAATTTTGATAACAAGTCTCGGATGATAAAAACCCACAACTGCTTGACCCAATGAGGTATCTTTTGTACAACCGACAAAGGGTCATTTATTTCTTCTACCGTTGGTATCTTTATCTTTTGTTTAAAGTACTGATACCACTGACCAGGTGAGACTTTCCTGGTATGGGTAAATCTACCAAACTCATTTACAACACGAGTCTCAATAATATTGAAAACCTGCTCAGGATTTATGTTACCACACTCTGGGCAAGCACCCGGTGTTTTGTTTGTTGTGTTGATGATTCCTTGGAAATAATTTACAGACTCGGCAGGGTTACCGTAGTAAATCTGAAATCCGCCCACATCTAAAATGATAAGGGTGTCAAACATCTTAAAAATATCAGACGAAGGTTGGTGGATCACCACGAAAATCATTTTGCCGCGCAAAGACAACTCTTTCAGCAAGTCCATGATATTTTCTGAATCTCTTGATGAAAGGCCTGAGGTTGGCTCATCAACAAATAAAATGGTCGGTTCGCGCAAAAGCTCCAGCCCAATATTCAACCGCTTACGTTGACCACCACTAATGGTCTTCTCGAGGGGCGATCCGATCTTCAGGTTTCTGATTTCCGAAAGCCCTAAACTCTTTAATACTTTCTCTACTAACTCGGCAATTTTTTCGCGAGAATAATGACCAAAACACAAGCGGGCACTGTAGTAAAGGTTTTCGAACACGGTCAATTCCTCTATCAAAAGATCATCTTGAGGAATGAACCCGACAATGCCTTCCACTTTTTCAGGATGTTCGTGAATATCAATTCCGTTGATTAGCACTTGCCCGCTCGATGGTTTCTCCGAGCCATTTAACACACCCAACAAAGTTGACTTGCCCGAGCCACTAGCTCCCATTAACCCAATAAGTTTGCCACCGGTCTCGGCAATATTCACATTTTGTAATCCTGCCTTGCCGCTTTTGAAATGGTAAAAAATATGATCGGCAATAAAACTGATGTCAGTTTCACTCTCTTCGAACAAAAACTTACCCACTACATCGCTATAATAGATAGGATCAATCTTGGAGCCCCTAATTGTACTACCGGTAGGAAAGACATCAATCTTCCTGCTCTTCATTTGAATACTATTAAGCGTTAGAGGAGTAATGCCTAAATATTTTATGAAATAAGCTTCAATATCCGATAGGCGAAGTATGGCGATAAGACCTGTTAAATTTTTGGCAACAATCCTTGGACCCGGATGAGCAATTTCATCAGATCCTGCATCGATGACCAAAATATTTTTAGACGCCAGTTCCTCAATATCATGCCCAATCACAAAAGCCCGCAAGGCACGAAAATCTTTTGAAGGAATTTTTAAGGCCTCGCTTGTATAAAAAATCAAATTACTTTGTCGCTCAGAAAGATTGTCATCTGCAAAGACCAGCTCAATTATCTTAACAACCAGCACCACCTTCTGCTGCATGGTCAATGCCTGATTAACCTTTTTTGAGATTTGCATGATCTGCGCCCAGTCATCAACAAACTCTTGCGTTTCTACATCAATGTTAGTCAATTGGGCTCCCGAAGTCCTGTTGTTGGTTTTGCAAAATTCATCGAAGAGTGAGAGATAATAGCGAGTACCATCTTGGTTAAGATGGATCGACAAAAATTCCTTTATGATTGCTCGTTCATCATCGGTGATACGTTCCTTGGCAACAATGCCAAAAAACTGTATAACGGCCTTCAACAGTTCTTCACTCATTGGTTAAGTCCAGGATCTGGTTCACGTGGTAAATTATGTCTAAAAATAGCGAAAATTGAAGTCCTTGACTACGATCGCTCAAGATTTCCATTTTACAGGCAATTCTCTTTTATTTGTAGCCCAATCTTTAATCTTACCATGAAAAAATCCCTCTTACTATCGTCCGCTATTTGTCTGATTTTCAATTGCTACTCCCAGACTTCGGTATTGTGGAAAATAAAAGGAAATGGACTGCCCACGGTTTCTTATTTATTTGGCACATTAAAGTTTGTTGGCGAAAAACATTTCTCGATCCCTAAAGAGGCAGCTGAAAGAATAAAATCCTCTAAAGTTTTTGCCATTGAAGATCAGGTAGATCATCATGCCCAACATGAATTAAACGTAGCCTTACATTTTCCAAAAGGCCAGTCATTAGCAACACAGCTCTCAGCATACGAATACAAAAAAGTAGTAGATTTCTTTCAGAAAGAGTTTGGTATTAACCAATCAACCTTTGAGAATAACTATTCAAAAATAAAGCCGTTGCCGCTTTCCATTTTAATGACTCGGTTATCCTTGCATGAAAAGGTAAAATATTACGACATTGAATTATTGCTATTCGCAAAAAAGAACAAACTAACCGTCTTCAGTTTAGAATCTATTGATCGTGAAGCTGAAGCGCTAAACACCTATCCAATCTACAATCAAATAAAAGCATTGATGCACAGCATCGATAATTTTGAAACTCAAAAAGCTGAATTCAAAAAAATAATGGAAAATTATCCAC
Source organism: Cytophagales bacterium (assembly GCA_043757225.1). Classification (GTDB taxonomy): domain Bacteria; phylum Bacteroidota; class Bacteroidia; order Cytophagales; family Cyclobacteriaceae; genus ELB16-189. The sequence continues at coordinate 3,964 of JAYVPS010000031.1, forward strand.
AGGGTTCGCTCGAAGAAATCTTCGATTATACACTCCATCCTGTTGAAAACAATCCCCTCTTTGTGGAGGAATTCTATTTCAAGCGCAATCAGGAGTGGGTGCCTAAACTTGAGAAAATGATGAAAGAAAGCCCAAGTTTTATTGCCGTTGGGGTATCTCATTTGGAAGGTGAACAAGGACTACTTGCACTACTAAAATCCAAAGGCTATACTCTCACAGCAATTCCTGTCACAAAGTGACGAATACATTTACAATTGTATCCGCCCAAGTAATTCCAATTGACGTTGATTTCAACTAAAGTATTTATTATTGAAACACCCGTATATAATCCACCACCATTCTCTGCGGAAACGTAGTAGTTCCATCTGGTGCCCCTGGCCAATCCCCACCAACCGAAACATTAAAAATAAAGAAAAAATTATGAGCAAAGGGGGAGTTACTTCCAGAAATATCATGTGTAAAATAGAGTAAATTGTCTACGTACAACTTGATTGAACTGACATCCCACACCATACTAAATACATGAAATTCATCGTTGTATGTTCCACTTGGTAATGAATAATTTCCGCCAGCGGATTGGTGAACAGGTCCCCAATGTAGCGTACCATAAACTTTTCCAGACTCATTACCGACCAATTCCATAATATCAATCTCGCCACAGGTAGGCCAACCCGCTTCGTCAATATTGTTTCCTAGCATCCATAAAGCAGGCCATATCCCTTTACCTTTAGGTAGCTTCGCTCTAATATCCACTCTGCCAAACTTAAAGGTCTTCTTCTCTTTGGTTACCATTCTTGCAGAAGTAAAGTTGGAGCCACCAAAACTTTCTGGGCGCGCCTCAATAATTAAATTGCCTTGTGAAACAAAAGAATTTTGAGTTCTACTAGTGTAATTCTCCAATTCATGATTTCCCCATCCATTATTATTACCACTTTCATAGGTCCAATTATCCGTATTAACTGATGTCTTATCAAATTCATCGTTCCAAATCAATGTATATCCTGCATAAGCTTTTGGGGTACTGAATCCAACGTTATCAATAGGTAAATAACTACCATTTTCATTTACAATTGTACCCAACAAACGATTCGCAATGAGTGAGCAATTCTTAGGATTACTAATATCCAAAAAGAAAGTCTGATTAACCTTCCGAGTACTATCCCCTTTAACTTGTATTTTGATCGAAGAGGATTGTTTGCCCGCAGGGATAATCAACGTGCCAAAAGAAGGGGTAAAATCTTTATCCGCCTCTGCAGTACCGGAAGAAGTAGCGTAATCAAAAGAGGCATCACTTGTTACAGCCTTGTCAAGGCTCACATTAAACTCAAACTCAGATACGGTGACTTTTCTCTCCTGGGTTGCGCCAGCCACAGAGACCAATGGTAATACTGGCGCATCTGTTTTTACACATTGATTGAATAACGAGGAAGCAATAACCAAAATTAAAATCGATAAAACTTTTGACTTCATTCAAAGTATATTAAAGGGGTTAATTTTATCCAATCCTCTTAGTCAATAATTCAGAAAGTATCAACAACCCTTCACGCAAGTACTCATCTTCCATTTTTTGAAGATTGGTATTGGGAACTCCATCGGAATTGACGGATATTTTGGTGTCTAATTTTTCAGAGGTTTTTTTCCGTTCTAATTCGGCCATCTCGCGCTTACGAGTTGCTTCGTTTAGCGAGACTTTTGTTTGAGAGAGGTTTTTTCTTAAATCATCAATCTCCAATACATACTTTTTTAGATTAGGGTCAAATTTCACTCTTTCCTGGTAAGACTTGTTGAGCTTTGATATCACCTTATTATCAATGCTTGACGACCGCTGAAAGGATGCTGCTTTGATTACATCCCACGGTAAAGCACTTGGATTCGCACTTTCTCCATAATGGGCAGCGTCCAATGCACTCGGTAATAAAATATCAGGGGTAACACCTTTGTGTTGAGTGCTGCTGCCGGTAACACGGTAGAATTTCTGAAATGTCAACTTCAGCTCTCCAACAGGTTCTTTATCTGCCAAAAATCTTCTTAAGTCAAGAACAGTCTGCACTGTTCCCTTACCATAAGTTGATTCGCCCACAATCACGCCTCTTTGATAGTCTTGTATAGCACCGGCAAAAATCTCAGATGCCGAAGCACTAAAGCGATTAGTCAAAACCACCAAAGGCCCGCCATAGAATACTTCTTTATCATCGTCAGGAAGAACATCCACTTTACTGGTAGAATTTTTTACTTGTACCACAGGGCCATCTTTAATAAATAAGCCCGTTAAGTCTACTGCTTCAGGTAAAGATCCTCCCCCATTATTTCTTAGATCCATCACCAATCCATCGATGCCATCTGCTTTCAGTTCTCCAATCAATCTTTTTACATCGCGTGTTGTACTTCGATAATCTTTATCGCCACGTTGATACGCTTCGTAGTCCATATAAAAACTCTGCAAAGAGACCACACCCAGCTTCATATCTTTTCCATCTTGCTGATAATTGATGAGTTGCTTTTTTGCAGCCTGATCCTCTAACTTTACTTTTTCGCGCACAATGGCTATTTCCTTTGTCGAGCCGTTCACTCCTGTTTTGGCCGGAAGTATTTGCAATCGAACAGTAGTGCCTTTAGGTCCTTTAATAAGCTTCACCACATCATCAATGCGCCAACCTACCACATCTATCATTTCACCATCTTTCCCTTGCGCTACCCCTGTTATGAAATCATTGGCAACAAGTAACCCTGACTTGTCGGCAGGACCTCCGGGTATAATTTTTGCAATCTTAGTGAAATCGTTTTCAGTTTGTAGCTGAGCGCCTATTCCTTCCAATGACAAACTCATGCTTTGCTTAAAAAGATCAGAGGCTTTGGGCGAAAGATAATTGGTATGAGGATCATAGGCCTCTGTGATCGAGTTCATATATAAGCTGAATACATCCTCTGAATTAAACTGAGTAACTGATTTAGAAAAACGCTCATAACGTTTTTTCAACGTCTCTTTTATTTCTTCAGGCTTCTTGCTCGCCAATTTCAAACTCAACGCTTGGCTTTTAATAATTCGCCTCCAAAGGTCATTTAATTCCTCAGGCGTGTTTGCCCATGGTTCTTTTTCCCGCTCTGTTTCATAATATTCTTCTACAGAATAATCATTCTCCTGAGTAATCAGATTATTGATTGCATAGTCCATCCGCTCGATGTAACGCTTTTTAAATAGGTTATAAATTTCAAAAGCCGGCTCCACGTTTTCGTTTCGGGTAAGATCGTCAATAGATAGGCGGTACTTCTCAAACGATTTAACATCGGAAGCTAAAAAGTAAGTTTTGTTATTGTCTAATTCCTTTAGGTAATGATCTAAGATTGCCGAAGACAAAGAATCATTTAACGCTATTTTGCGATAATGATTATTGTCTAATATATAGGCAATAACTCTTGCTTCTTTTCCAAACAGGGGCTTTGAACTAAGTGCAAGGGTGTCTCTGCTAGTACCAAAAGCCGTAAATGAACCCAACATCACAAAGATTCCCGCAACAGTCAAACGTTTCATATTTGAATTAAATTAATTTAAAATCTAAACACCAAGATTATGCCAATTTATCAAAGTCAAGTTCATCTAGAAACTTCTGTGCTTCATCTATTGATGAGAACTCAAACGATTTTTTCTTACCAAGGGTTGAGTGAACATCCATCTTAATCAGCTCTACATTATGGGTATTTCCTTTCTTCTTTGGTTTTTGTGCCTGATAGTCCTGAACTTCTTTGCGAGAAATGGTGAACTGAGTCGCACGAACATTCTTACAATAAGCACATTGATAGTGTTTAAGCAATTCGCGTGGAGAGCCATCTTCATTTCTCTCCACAATCTCCTCGCGTTGAACCTTCATCGTATAAAAACCGCAATTATTGCATTGAAGTGCTATCAGGTGGCCTTTGTACTTTTCAATCTTAAGATCTGAAGTCGTTTCATCAATCCACACATCGTAGTCTATCGAGAAAATATTCTCTTCTGCTTGCATCCCTTCATCCAAATGGATATCTTCTTCATCTTCACTAAGCAATCTCATTCTGTTACCATTCTTTGGGTTAACGCGTGGGGTAAATCTTAGCTTTCGAAGCTTGAAATTTAAAATGGTAGGATAATAGTATTCAAGAATAAGGGAAGAAATGTAAGCAACTAAGGTTGCCATACAGATTGAAATAAAGAGTCGCACAAAAAACCAAGCACCAATACTTGTGCTTGTAAATTTTTCTTCTCCATAAAGGTTTATTGCCATTGCTATAGCAGCTCCTGCCAGATAGAAAATCCATTTATACCATTTAACTTCGTGAACAAGAATGTAGTCGTGCTTTTCCTTATAATCCTTAATTACTGAAACACGCATTTTATGAATCAGGTAAACAATAATGGCCATGGTAACCATCAGTATTGCACCGATCATCATCGCGCTATACCAACCCTTTAAAAAACCTGCAGCATTGCTCATAGAAACTCGTTAAATAATTTTTTTAAAGATAAAGATATTTAGCCGAAGCAAACCTTGTCTTATTCAAAGAATTCTTGGATAAAGATGACTTGATGCGTTTAAAAAAAAACCTTGTACCATTTCTCCCGAAAGAAGGGTGAGGATTGTACGCCCATCTGTTCGAAAATCAGTAGTACACAAGCGATACCAGAAAAAATAGAATCTGCTGAAAAACAGCTACTTCTGACTAGTTAACTGCAATCTGGGTTAAAAACAGAGCCTGACCCATCACCGGGTTTCGTTGTGTTTGCTGCAGAGTGCCCAAGCGGATACTGCGGAGAATAAAAGCCATGCCGAAGGATGACAAGCGCGGGAAGACATGTGTGTCGGGAACGGGGCGGGGATTTCGGGAAGGGGCTTCAGTTTGAACTAATTTTCCTTCGCGCGTTTGAACCCGATCTTGCGCATGGGCTCGGTCGGTGGGTTGAGGAGTTCTTTCAGGTAATCGAAGATCAGTTTAATGTCATCATCCTGCTTGACAACTTTTCTTTCCAACTCCTCCAACTTCAACAACACATCTTTGTGCGTCAGCAACATTTCCCGCATGCGTGTAAATACTCTAATGATATGAATATTAACCAGTACAGCACGTTCGCTATTTAATACACTTGATAGCATAGCAACTCCTTGTTCTGTAAACGCCATAGGTACATAACGAACACCACCCCAACTTGAAGTACCAATTTGGCTCCTCAAGATTTCTAACTCCTCTTTGTTCAACTCAAACATAAAATCATCCGGGAAGCGATCACCATTTCTTCTTACTGCTCTTTTAAGTTGTTTGGTTTCTACATCATACAGTTCTGCTAAATCCATATCCAGCATTACCTTCTGTCCTCTGATAATGTAGATCTTGTTCATCACTACTTCATCCGGTATTATTAATTTTTTGCTCATGTGCGTAAAAATAAAATTATATTTTGATGTCGCAATTTGCGATTTCAAATTTACCCCAGTGGATGGAACTGGTTCACTTCTTCGCTCAGTCCTTGCATCTCGTTTTGCTTGTACGCTTCCGTTGAACTGATGTAACGGTGCCCTGCTAAGTATTGCACTTCCCGCAGGTTGTACTGCCGCAGCCATTTCACGATCACGCTTGCTCTCAACTGGTCTGCGTTTTCAATCTTGTTGTTCAGCTTCCTGAGCTGTGCCATCAAAAAATCCGTCCGCAGCTTTTCCGCTCCTTCTACACTTACAAAAAGTTTGCTTGTGGTTTGTTTTGTTGCTGCAAGTATCAGCGGCCTTGTCTGTGTCACGTATTCGTAAACGTCCAGCATTTGGTGCGCTTCCAGTATTTATTTAGTGTGCATTTCAAAAAAATATACGGGTTTTCAAGGATCACATTCAAAAGCTGGGGAGTAAACAGGAATAGACTAAATGGATGTTTTTACAAACAAGATGTTGAAATATGGATAACTCCAAATAAGTTCA
>JAYVPS010000032.1:0-34663 GCA_043757225.1 Cytophagales bacterium
CTTCCTTGGTAAGACCCATCACCTAATAAAAGTGATGACCAGAAATTATACATTACAGGCAAATGAGTTGCCCAATCTACATGCGAAAAAACAGGCGCCAGTAATTCATCTTCTTTCACCTGGTCATAAAATTTGTTCACCAGCAATTCTATTTCTGATCGGCTTGCTAATAACATCATAGAACAAAACTAGTGGTTAGCATTAAGAGATGGCTTCACTATTAAAAATATATTTCGCTCGTCTTTTCCAATTACTTCGTGCTCAATATCTACCAGTATAGAAAAGGTATCCAATCGATTCAATACCCATTCACTACCGTTCATTCTGAATACAATGGAGCCTTCTAACACAGTCAGTAAGGCGGGCACGGCTGTCTTATGCTTTGATAGAATCTGACCCCTTAACAAACCAATAGCAAACACATGACCATTCGCATCCTTTTGAACGGTGAGTACGCCAACTTTACCAGGATTAAAATTCAATTCATTACCAATGTTCATACCTAAATAAAATTAAAGTAAAAACTCAACCCAACCACCACGAACGTGACGGCCAAAACAGTCCAAATACAATATGGAAAACTAACGAAGGAAGATTCTCATTTTCAACTTTTGGAAAAATGCCAAAACATGTAAAAGAATTAACCACTTCATCAAATATCCTTTCTGCTAAACTTCAGTCTTGCAAAGAACAAAGGCACAAGAGCCCAAACCAAAAGCAACGCAAAAGAATAGATCATGCCGAGAGAAGACCCAAAGAAATTTTTATAAAAAGCTCCTGTATACCCCATAAGCGCTGAAATATCGAGTTGCAATAAAATGCTGATTCTTGCTAAATCTACCGGATTGAGAGAAGCAAGCGCCAGAGTAATTTTCTCCATTGGATAATCGGAGAATGAATAGATAATGTAAAGCAAAAAACCATCATAGATTAAGGTGAAGTAAAACCAAAATAATAACGCAACACCAATTCCTTTGGCTTTATCACGTGTAGTAACCGAAGCAGCAAAAGCCAGCGAAATAAAAACCCACGTAAGCAACAACCCCGTAATGATCAACGAGAAAGAACTTGAACTTGGATTTACCAAAAGCAAGGGTACCCCCATGCCAACCAAATAGGCTAATGACAGCGCGATGGTTATCCCGACATATTCACTAAAGAAAATTTCATTTCGACTGATTGGCTGTGAAAGCATCAACTCAATAAACTCATACGAATTAAAAAAATGAATGGTAGTGAAGATGATACTGATCAAGGGTACTACCAGTAAAACAATATTGAGAAGGCTAAGGGTTGCTTTGCCCGGATCAGTATCTAGGCTAAAAAGACTGAAGGTAATGACCAGTAAAAACAACGTATAGAAGATCACAAAGCGATTGCGAAGGATATCATACAAAACATATTTGGCTATGCGCATCATAGGGTAACTTCATTTTGTTCCAAAAAACGAGCAATCGCACGACCTAACTTAATCTCACCCGTTCCCTTCTTCAACTGTTGAATGGAATTATTATACACTACATGGCCATCTTCCATATATAAAACCTCTGAGGCCAGTTCATCCAAGTCGCTCAAAATGTGTGAAGTAATAAGGGATAATTTACCATTGGTTTGTTCTCGCAAAATCTTTGCCTTTAAAATTTCAACTGCCATCGGATCAAGTCCTGCTGTTGGCTCATCGAGAATTAAGATAGACGGATTAAACAAAAATGCTAGTGCTGCACTCACTTTTTGACGGGTGCCTCCGGAGAGTGTGTACATCCGTTTGTTAAATAAATCCGTGAGCTTAAAGGCTTCTATTAGTTCTTCATCTGCCATAGAAGATTTTGGCCTAAGGTCTCGCATCATATCAAAAAGCTGGCCGATCTTCATCTGATCCGGGTAACGACCAATCTGTGGCATATAGCCGATACTTTCGCGATAGCTCCAATTATTAAAAATAGATTTTTCATTGATGCTAATCTCGCCTGAATCCGGAAGCACCATGCCAAGCAGGCATTTAATTAAAGTTGTTTTACCTGAACCGTTAGGGCCTATGATAGCATATGATTTTCCCACTTTGAAATCAGCACAAATACTATCAAGCACTTTTAGCCTCCCAAACTTCTTGCTTAGATCGTGAATAGCAATCATGGTCTTAGCTTCGTTTATAAAATTTCATAGCCGGCAACTCATCTTTCAAATTTTCTGGGGTAACTACCGGCACAACTTTTTCTGCCTTATCCAACAAATAAACTAAAAAACTCCTCCAGAGCATTACAGCAGTTGGCATTTTTTCAACCACCATTCCATATAAACTTACCGGACGAAAAGGCACATCGCCAATTCCGTCTTTATTAAGATCATATCCCTCGTACTTATCCCAATAGTTTTTGGAAATTGTGTTCAACGAAAGTGAACCATTTGTAGCAATGTCAAATGTGTTGGATATAAAATTATTTTTAGTAAAAGTATTAGCATCACAGCTGGCTTGAATTTTTAATGCCCAACCATTTTGACCAAACTCGTTTTCTTTAAAATCAGTACGGCTACATCCCTCCATTAAAACCCCGATCGTATTTTTGAAAAATTTATTTCTCTCTATTTTGCTATCGCCAATATCTTTCAAAAGAAGCCCATACGAAGCGGCACCCCAATTTTCCTCAAACCTATTACCTATCATGGTTACGCCCTTCGTATACATCACCGCTACTCCTGAACCGTTATTTAGGAAAGTGTTATTAATATATTGGTCATCATGCGAAAACATAAAATGTAACCCATAACGTACATTACCAAAACTTAGATTATCTTCCACTTTTGAATGGGTCACAAATTCAAAATAAATTCCATCTCGGTGACCTGTAACTTTATTCTTTCGAATGATTGCGTTTTCGCACTTCCACAAGTGAATGCCATTGCCGATTTGATGTTCTGAGTTAGCATCTGAGGTAAGGGTATTGCCTTCGATCAGGCAATTACCTGAAGAAGATAGATGAATTCCAAAATATGTATTATCAAACCGATTGTTTAGAATTTTAAGATCTTGAACTTCGAGTCCTTTAATAGCTGCAATGTCTTCTATACTGGCAATTCCGGTATTGGCAAGATGTAAACCAGAAATAGTCACATGGTCTGCCACAATAGTAAATATCTCAAATTTATTCTCACCATCAATTAGAGGAAAGTCGATGCCAATTAGTGTGATTGATTTTTTGATTACAATATTTCCTTCTTTGTAAACGCCTTGGCTAATTAATATTGTGTCACCCGGTCGTGCTATGTTAATTGCTGCTTTGATGGAAGGAAAATTCCGATTGCCAACTTTTAACGTAGTTGCGTTGGCAGTAATTGCAATGAAAAGGAAGATAACGATTCGAATCATTTAAACTGGGTGATCACTTCACCCCATACTAAATAGAAACCTGTCATGTTCTTTTTAATACTATCCATACTATGCTTCTTTGAAAAGGCTGCAACTTCACTTGCCATAGGTGTCCGTAATTCCTTTGACTTAAAATAGAAAGCTGAAGTTGCTTCTATTAATTTACCCGGCTGAGAATAGTCGACTACTAATTGATACGTAAAGTCAGCCGGCTCTACAAAGCCGGAATGATAAAAATTCAAAAAACAATTTAAGTCATCGAATTTAAACACCTTACCCTTTTTTGTAACGAGTTCAGCGCCAAATTTCTTATCCATCAGGGTCATCTTGCAAAAATGGCAAACGTCAGTTCCGTATTGAAGAGGCTGTGGTTCAGTTGAACAACTTGCCAAAACTACTATCAAAATAATTGTAAATCCGACACTTACGTTTCTTACTATTTTCATTTTCGATTTGCTTTCCATTCGTAGAGTAATATTGAGAAAACCAAAATTCCTACGCTGATAAAAATCCAGCCACCAACATCAGGGCCTGAGAAGGCTGTGAAGTTGAGTAATATTTTTGTTCCAATCAACGGTGGTTGATAGGACATGCCTTCGATTTTAATCGGTGCGTCTGGGCTTAAGTTATGTCCGTAATCATACCCCCACATATAAAAATCAATCAAGGCACTAAGTGCCGTTGCTATCATCATTCCAAAAAAAGAAATGAGCATGAAGCGCTTCCCAACAAGGCTTGTTATCAACCCCATTGCAATGATCCCGTCTACAATATAAATCATGTATCCAAACTCCGGGAACATGCTTACTTCAATGGTCTTCATACCAATGTAATGGTTCAATGCACTAATAGTTCTTACGTCTCCTGTGAGTGTATTTATCCAAATCTTCATTTCAAGTCCTTCTGGATATTGAGGAGCCCACATCAGAATTTGCCACAAGGGAATAAAGTAGGCCGAAATCAACGCGAGCGAGGCAACTGCTAAAAGAATTCTTGATATACCTTTTAATTTTTTCATCTTTTAGCGTAAGCGGTTAATTTTCTAGCGTATTAAAGATGCCCTCGGTCATTACAACCGAGAGCCATCTTTGTCAACCTGTAAACTATGAATTGAAAACAGATTATTTTGTGCCCTTAACTTCTGATTCAACTACTCCTGTCGAAAATTTTAACGGGGTAGAACTTCCTGCTGGTGAAACTCTGATGTAGCCAGACATTTCTTGATGAAGTGCCGAACAAAAGTCTGTACAGTAGAAAGGAGTTACTCCGGCAGTCAACGGTTTCCATTTCAGCGTTTGCGTTTCGCCTGGCATTACTAATATCTCCGCACTCGTTGCACCTCGAATGGCAAAGCCGTGCGGCACATCCCAATCTTGTTCTAAGTTCGTAAGATGAAAGTAAACATCGTCTCCAACTCTAACGCCTTCAATATTATCGGGAGTCAAGTGAGAACGGATCGCTGTCATGTAAACATGTACCTGATTTCCGTTACGCTCAACCTTTGCCTGTTTCTCGCCAATAGCAGCATAAGGATGTTTGTTATCTTCTAACTTATAAATTTTAAGGGAGTTTGGTTGTATTAAACCTGCAGGCAATGCCTCCGCATAATGTGGTTCGCCAGTTGTAGGAAAATCTAACAACAATTGCATCTTATCGCCCGATATATCATACAACTGAGCCGATTGAGTTAACTCAGGCCCCGTTGGCAAATAACGATCCTTCGTGATTTTGTTGTAAGCAATCATATACTTACCCCAAGGTTTGCTGGTTGGTCCGCCTGGCACAGACAAGTGACCAACTGAGTAGTAAGTTGGCACACGATCTAATACCTCAAGGGTTTTTACATTCCACTTCACTACCTCAGAAGAAACAAAAAATGAAGTGTAGGCATTTCCTCTGTCATCAAATTCGGTATGCAACGGACCAAGACCAGGTTTCTTAACTTCACCATGCAAAACTGCTTCATACTTAATGACCGGAATTCCGTTGAAGTCACCTTCAAATGTTTTGTCTGCAATTGCCTTTTGGATTTTCGAAAAAGAAAACACGGGCATCATGGCTGCCAATTTTCCACTGCCAACAATATATTCTCCTGAAGGATCTACATCACAACCATGAGGTGATTTGGGGCAAGGGATGAAATAAACAATGTCTTTAAGTTCAGTTACATCCAGTACCATTACTTCTTCTTCCATGGTAGAAGTGGCTGAGTGTACCTTTTCATCATAAACATTGTGTGCATATTTTGATTTCTCTATTCTTCCTTTACCTTGTGCCAGATACTCTTCAGCCTTTTTCCAATTTACAGCCATAATAAAATCCTTATCCTTTTGTGAGGCATTTACCTCTAACAGGGTGTAAGCTTGTTCTGTATTGTAGCACGAGAAGAAGAACCATCCATGAGACGGACCTTTCCCAGCCCGGCTAAGATCAAAATTAAATCCGGGTGTGCGTAGTTGAAAAGCGATACTCATGCGACCAGACTGTGGATCTACTTTGATAAAACTTATAGACCCTTTGAAATTTTCTTTGTAAGAACTGATCGGCACATCTTTGTTGTTTCCCATGGGCACGCTAAAGCGTGTACCTGCAACAAGGTATTCGGTATTTTCTGTTATAAATGGAGAGGAGTGATTTCCTCCGCTATTGGGGATTTCGAGAATTTCCTCTGTGCGAAAGGTTTTAAAATTAACACGCGCAACGCGAGGCGTGTTGTTTCCATTTGCAAAAATCCAACGGCCGTCATGTTCACCTTTCGTGGTAGATAATGCAATGTGGTGTAAATCGTCCCAGGGGACAAATCCATAAGAGGTGTTCAACATCGGCTTAGTTTCTTCGCTAAACCCGTATCCATTTTCCGGGAAGGCAGAAAAGACAGGGACGATGCGAAGCAAACGACCGGAGGGAATACCATAAACCGCTATTTGTCCATTAAAGCCACCCGAAACTATGTTGTAAAACTCATCATACTTACCGGGGGCTACATAGACTTTTGAAGCTGCATTACCCACTACGGCCTCTTTGGGTCCGGTTGGTTTACAACTCCCGAAAAGCAATCCAAGCAACGCCACGAGGCAGGATATTCTTATTAACTTTTTCATATAAGGGTTAAATTTATTATTGACTTTTATTTTTTTGCGGGAGGCAACAACACACCATCAATGATATAGACGATGCCATTCGATGCTTTGGCAGATCCCAACACATTCATGCCATTGACAGTGATCTTACCATCCTTTTTTCCAAGTGTGATGTTGTCGAGGTTAACCTGATTCAAGGTCATACCATCCTGAATAAAATCTTCTTTAATTACGCCTACATAAACATGGTACTCTAAAATATTTCTAAGAGCATCTTTACTTTCAGGCTTTAACAAACCTTCTACAGTACCGGCAGGAAGTTTTGCAAAGGCTGCGTTCGTGGGAGCAAATACAGTGAAAGGTCCAGCGTTAGAAAGTACATCTAGGTACTCAGCTGCTTTTAAAGCAGTAACCAATGTAGTGTGATCTGGCGAGCCGATAGCAATGTGTACTACATCAGGCTCTGAGGTTGCATCTTGCACAGACGACTGGCCGCCTCCTGTTGGGGCTGCCTTAGTTGTTTCATCATTTGCTGCTTTTTGTTGGTTGCAGGAAATCAATGCAAGAAATACTAACGATCCAATTATTGTTTTCATAATCATCATTTATTTTGCTCCATCATTTTTCCGCATAAACTCAAGCACATCACGTGCATCCCCAATCGACATATTTTGATTGGGCATACGCATTAAGCACAACTCCAATAACTTTTGCGCCTCTGGATCTTTCTCCAACATCACATCAACATTGGTAATCATGTTCATAATCCATTCTGGCTTCCTGCGAACAGTAACTTCCTTCCAGCCAGGACCTACCACGCGTTGATCGGTTAGCTTATGGCAAGCCGAACATTTCATATCATAAATTGCCAAGCCGCGATCTACACGCTCAGTTTCGAGCGGGGTTTTAAGCACAACATTTTTTACTGCACCCAACCCTTTTGTAGGATCGTTGATTACAGCCTCCACTGCAGATTTCCCTGCCTCTGCTTTTTCCTGCTCTGGAAATTCTTCGTTGTTCTTAGGTTTGTCTGGCGCACAGGCCGCCAAACTAAATGCCGTCATGCATACCATTAAGAAGTTTTTCATAGTTTTTAGGTTTTATGTAAGTGTTCCTTTTGTTGGATTCTTGGGCAAAGAAACCTGCTAAATCTCTCCCATTTCATGATTAAAATCACAAGGATGCAATGATTCTTATCAGTCAGGTTACAATTACTTTGGGTATTTAGCTTGCGAGGCTCACTTCTTTTTCTTTCTATCATCAAACAACATCCTCACCGAGGGGCCGTAGGTATCATCAAACTGGCCTGAGCGAATGCTCCAGATAAAAGCTCCTAAGAAAATCAGTGCGATGGTCAATGAAATGGAGATCAATAAAATAATGATGGTCATATCCTTGTGGAGTTAGATAATTCAGACGGCAGCGATTGCGCTACATAGTTGACAGCCAACGATGAAAATCCAACAACACTAATGCTGGAAATAGGCATGAGGATGGCGGCTGTTAAAGGTGTCAAATGCCCCGATACCGCAAAGCTTAGCGCAATGATGTTGTAGAAAAAAGAGATACCAAAAGATATTTTCAAAATGGCGGAGGCTGATTTCCCCAACCTAATAAATTCGTGGAGCAGTCCAATTTGCTCACCTTTTAAAATTGCGTCACAAGCAGGAGTGAAAATTCCCGTGTCATCCGTTACCGCAATGCCTACATCACTTTGTTTCAAAGCCCCGGAGTCATTAAGGCCATCTCCAACCATCATTACTCTATTTCCTTTTTGCTGAAGAGCAGAAACAAAATCCAGCTTGTCTTGAGGACTTTGGTTAAATTGTAAAATAGCATTGCTTGGAAAAATTGAATTCATCCTTTCTCGATCAGATTCATTATCACCTGATAAGAGTGCAATCAATTTTTTTTGAAGTTGTTTAAGTAAAAAAGCCATTGGCCTTCTAATAGTAGCACTGATCTGGAAGTAACCTCTCACTTGCTCGTCAATCGAAACAAATACGTTAGAAGTAAGATCTGCCAGCTTTCCATCAAAGTGAGCGAATGCTGAAGATCCTATTCTAATTTCTTTGCCGTGTACAATTCCCTCTACTCCTTTTCCGGTAAATTCCTTAAATCCGGTTACACGTGAAGAAGAAGAGACCGCAATACTTTTGGTAATGAGATTACTCAAGGGGTGAGCAGATGAAGAAGTCAACAACTTCACCCAACCTAACTCTTCATCGTCCAATATGCCTAGAAATTTGACTTGCTCCGCTCCTTGGGTAATAGTGCCAGTTTTGTCAAACACGACAGCATCAATGGTGGCGAGTCGCTCAATCACGTCAGTATTCTTTAGGTAAAACCCATGCCTACCAAAAACGCGCAACATACTGCCGTAAGTAAACGGAGCGGCTAATGCCAACGCACACGGACAGGCTACCATCAACACCGAAGTGATGATCAGCCAAAGTTGTGATTCATCAACAACATACCAATATATTGCAGTGACTACTGCCAGAGCGAGCACCACCCAGGTAAATCTACGAGCTGCTTGGTCAATTATTCTTTGATAGCCTCCTTCCTCTCGTTTCTGAAAAACTGCATTGTTCCATAACCGTGTGAGGTGGCTTTGAGAAGTTTTCTTATCAACTATTAAGATAGCTGGTTCACCTACTAATCGGCCTCCCGCATAAATTAAATCACCCTTCTTTGCACGAATCGGTTTTGACTCTCCGGTCACAAAACTATAATCAACAAAAACTTCTGAGCCTTCTAGAATACTATCAGCCGGAATAATTTCCTTATTTCGAATACGAATTCTATCTCCTGCTTCCAATTCAAAAACCACAATAGGTTTCCATTCTTCGTTGATCCATTTATTTACAGCCAACGGGAAATAGGATTTGTAATCGCAATCGAAAGCAAGACTATCATACGTTTTACTCTGAAACCACCTACCGATCAACAAGAAAAAAACCAATCCCGAAAGAGAATCTAAATATCCCGGTCCGCTTTGTCCAAGGATATCGTAGAAGCTTCTAAGAAACAAAGTCGCTAACCCAATCGCGATCGGAACATCAATATTGATCTGCTTTTGTCTGAAGCTCCTAATGCCAGCAATAAAGTATTGTTGAGCACTGAAAAGAATGACAGGCAATGTCAACAGAATATTCAAATATGAAAATAACAACCTCAGCTGTTGGTCTTTTTCATCTAAGCCGAGGTACTCAGGAAAACTGAGCAGCATAATATTACCAAAACAAAAACCCGCTACTGTCAACTTTATAATCAACTGCTTAGTAGAGGTGTTTTGTTGCTCTTGCTTATTTCCTAAATTAATTTGAGGTGCGTAACCCAGTGAAGCCAGAAGGCAGGCAATTTCCGATAACGAAATTGTCTCCGGGTTAAAGTCGATTGTTACTTGCTTGCGTGAAAAATTTACCTCAGATCGTAATACCCCTTTGCCCAATTTTTGCAAATTCTCCAACAGCCAAATGCAAGAAATACAATGCACGGCAGGGACATAAAAGGAAACTCTGGCCAAGGATTCCAAATTGAGCTCAAGTAACTTGCGTTGAATAGTGGGTTCATCTAAATAAGAATATGACTCACCACTAACATGCCTTAAAGAGATACCCGGTTTCTTATCCAGGGCATAATAGTCGCATAGATTATTCTCCTCTAAAATTTCAAATACTAATTGACATCCATGGCAACAAAAGCTTTTTCCCTCTATTGATATGATGTCATCATCGCACGATTGACCACAATGATAGCAAAGAACTTCTTCAGCTATTTGCATATTACTTGCTTGGTATCTTCTGGCATTCCTTTAGGCATTCTACTTCTCCAATGGCTTGGCAAAGACAACCTTACTCGCTAGCGCGAAAAGTCCAAATAGGGCAATCAATATGATTAACCACATCTTCGGCTACACTTCCATTCATCAAATGATTGAGCCCTCTGCGTCCATGGGTGGCCATTGCCACCATGTCTCCATTCATTTCCTTGGTAAAATTCTTAATGCCAGATTCATGATCGATATCATTAAAAATATTTAATGAGTGGTTCTTCAACATAAAACGTTTAGCGAAATCCTTTAACTTTTTACGTGTATCAACATCCGAATTAAACGATACCGGTGTATTGACATAAACAACATGCAACGTAGCATCGAAAAAATTTTGAAGTTCTTTTACTTTAAGAGTAAGGCTTTCACTTTCCAGGTCTAAATTATTAGGGAAGATGATACTCTTTATTGCCTCAAACTTGGCAGCCTTCTTTATAGCAAATACTGGAACGCCCGAAGTGCGCACAATTCTCTCCGTATTGGAGCCAATCAAAAACTCACGCATACCCGATGCACCATGAGTACCCATGATGACTAAGTCTATTTTTTTATCCTCAATAAATTGCCTGATCGTTGTGGTCGTAACACCCAACTCCACGAAAGAAGAAATCTTGGGACCATCTTTTGCCCATTTGTCTTTCATTTTGCCAAACTTCTTTTCAGCGGTCGCTTTCATATCATCCATAAAAGCTTGCTCAAAATACAGTGTAGGCATCATCACGGTTTCGTGCATGATGGGAACCTCTACTATGTTTAGTAGAAATACCTCGCCCTTACTTCGCTGAGCTATTTCAACGGCAAATTTAAAAGCCTGAATAGAAGGATCAGAGAAATCGCATGGAACCAGTATCCGTTTCATAAAAATATAGTTTTGTTTCATCAAATGTAAAGCCAAGAGACAATCGGCTCTATGATCAACCTCAAATCGCCACATGATCATTGTCATGGTATGAAAAATACCTTTGTTGCAACTTGCCGAGGCTACAAATCCTCATGAAAAAAAGTGTGTCTAAAATAACTATAATTAAAGCCTCAGGGGAAAGTGTCCCATTTTCTAAAGAGAAACTCCATCAATCCTTGCAACGTTCAGGTGCCGATGAAGATTCAATTACTATGGTGATGGATGAAATGGCAGGGTACATTCAACCAGGAATGACAACTCACCAGATATTTAAGCACGCGTTCAATACATTAAAAAAAACAGCCAGGTCAGTAGCTGGGCGTTATAAACTCAAACAAGCCATTATGGAATTAGGTCCTTCGGGCTATCCATTCGAGCGATTTGTAGCGGATTTACTGAAGAGTGAAGGGCATCAGGTTCAGGTAGGTATCATCGTTAGTGGTCATTGTGTCAATCATGAAATAGATGTGATAGCATTAAAGGAAAAGGAGAGTTTTATGATCGAATGTAAATTTCATAATCGCCCGGGCATTAAATGTGATGTGAAAATTCCGCTATATATCCACTCGCGATTTAAAGATGTTTCGCACCCCAAAGCCAATACGTATAAGTTTACCAAGGGGTGGGTCTTTACTAATACCAAGTTTTCAGAAGACGCCATTCAGTATAGCACTTGCATGGGATTGAACCTTACAGGATGGGATTATCCAGTCAGTAATAGTTTGCGCGAAATGATTGACCGCACAGGTCTTCATCCCATTACTTGTCTCACTACCCTTACCAATTTAGAAAAATCAAAGCTGTTGGAGCTTGATATAGTACACTGTAAAGTGTTTACTGAAAACAATCCACTGCTGGCCCAAATTGGAATTCCGACACAACGGATTAATAAAATACTTTTAGAAGCCCGAAGCCTTGTTTCAAGTAATCCATTTCAAGACAACAAGAACTCATCAAAGCACATATCCTAAATTTTACTACTATGAAAATTACCATCAACGATCACCGAAAAATATTTGCCATCAAAGAGGAATTCAATAAAGCCTTTCCAAGTTTTAAAATTGAATTCTTTGAAAGACCCAGCAAAGCCGGAGGCGCTCATTCGGAGAAAAAAGTAAAACATGACAACGAAACCCTTGGTCAAAACAGATCAATCCACAACAAGGGTACTATCACTATCACTTCCGCTATGACTGTTGGTGAGCTCCAACAAAATTTCCGAGATGTGTATGAACTGTCTATTAATGTATTTCAAAAATCCGGAATGGGTTGGAAGGAGGCTCCGGAAAATGTCATTCTTGGCGAATCTTGATTAATAAATGACAAATCTCACAACCTTTGATCAATAAACGTCATTGAAATTATATCACCTAATCAAGTAACTTAGTATTAGATATTAGTAAGCGTTTTAAGCATATAGTTGTGAATATTTTAATTGCAAAAGAAAAATCAATTGGCGATATAAGAAAGGAATTTAGTCAGTTATACCCTTTCTTAAAGATTGAATTTTATAAAACCGAAGAGTCTCGAGGCGTGACCCGAAGAGTGAAGTTGGATGATGAATCTCATCCAACAGAAAACGGAGCAATTCCTATTGATATAAGTAAACACCGCTCCATTGCCTTGGTTAAAAAGGATTTTCTGACGATCTCAAAGTTGATTGCTCAAGTGTATCGGAAATCCGGTACCGTGTGGGTAGAGACTTCTCATACCGACAGTTGGTCTTTAGAACATCAGAATTTTGAAGGTGAGCAGATGAACGATAGTTCAACCCAATAGATTCCTCAATTTGGATTCTTGCAAAATATGGATTTTACCATCCTGAATTTCAATAAGCTTGTCACCTTTGAATTCACTTAATGTTCGTATAAGCGATTCGGTAGCAGTGCCAACAACTTGAGCTAAATCTTCTCTTGAAATTTCTAAGCGTGGGTTGGCTTCTGCAGCGGTTTTATATTTTTTCTGCACCTCCAATAATCCCGTGGCTACTCTTTTACGAACGGAATTATAAGCCAGATTGATCAATCGCTCTTCATTGGCAACCACATTTCGAGTGAGTAACTTGATAAATTGCTTGGCTAACTGATTGTCATAACTGATAAGTTGAAGAAAGTCTTCCCTGGGGATCATCATTAGTTCAGCATCTTCCAATACTTCAGCATTATCCTTATAAGAGGTTTCTTCCAGAATCGGGGTATACCCAAAAAAATCCCCAGCCGAGTGTATTTGAGTGATTAACTCCTTTCCGTTTTCATTGGTTCTAAAGGTTTTCACCTTTCCATTAATGACAAAATATAAAAACAAGGGACGGTGGCCTTCTTGAAATAACAAAAATTTCTTTTTGTACGATTGAACATCTCTCGCTTCGGTGAGTTTAAGAGTAGTTTCCGCTTTAACCGAATCCATAAATGCATTCACGCCCTGAGCATCTTGCGAAAAAGATTTTTTCAATTCGCTGGATTTCTTGAGTCTGACTTCGACTGCGTTAAGCAGCTGCGTATCGTCAAATGGCTTGGTAATATAATCATCGGCACCCAACTCCATGCCTTTGCGATAATCTGACTTCTCTGACTTGGCCGTAAGAAAAATAAATGGAATGGTTGCTGTTTCTATATTTTTGGTTAGCAAATGCAACACACCATAGCCATCCAGTATAGGCATCATTATATCGCAAATAATAAGATCAGGTTTTTCCCTAATGGCTGTTTCAACACCAATCTTTCCATTTTCTGCGGTGAAGACCTTGTACTGAGCAAGCGCTAATATCTCAGCTGTGTTTTCTCTAACCTCGAGGTTGTCTTCAATGATAAGAATCGTATTCATGGCAATTATTAGATTTCAAATATAATGACAAAAATCATCTGATTCTTATTTTTCTGTCATCAACAAGAAGCCAACCGGGTGCTAAGTTTGATCAACCAATCAGTGTTTCGCTTAAATACAATTTTATGAAAACTAACATAGGAACTACAGACAAAAAAATCCGGCTTATGCTGGGTGTGGCCGGTATTGCTCTTGGAATATATCTCAAGAGCTGGTGGGGCGTCATCGGGGTGATTCCGCTGCTTACCTCATTTATTTATTAATTTATGCCCGCTCTACACTTTGCTGGGAATCAATTCTATCAAAAACCGGTGAATGTAAAATAAGGTAGTGTAGATCCCTCTCAAACTCTTTAACCTTGAGGCAAAAACACCTTGAAGATACTTCCTTCATTTAGCTTACTCTGCATTTCAATCCGACCACCCGCTAGGTCAAGATAACCACCTATAATATGAAGACCTAAGCCCGTACCTTGGATATTAGAAGCGTTTTCTGCACGAAAAAAACGCTCAAACAAATGCTTTTGGTCGTGATCAGAAATGCCAATTCCAGAATCTTGTACCGAAAAAACCAACTCTCCCTCGGCACAATAACTATTCACTTTAATGAAAGATGACTCGAAAGAAAATTTGATTGAATTTGATATAAGATTGGTAAGTATATGCCGTAACATTTTACTGTCAATTTGCACTTCATTAACAACATTATGATTATACTCTATCTTCTGACCAATCTTGGTCAACCGCTGCATTTCGTTGACAATTTCATTTACTTCTCTTTTCAATTCCTGCCCTGAAATAGTTTCGATATTCAACTCCACCTTACCTTCTTCCATTTTACCAAGAGAAAGAAAGTCTTCCAAAATATCTTTCATATTACCAACCGAGTGCTTGATTCGCTTAATGTGCTTCTCGCGTTTTTCGGCATCTTCCTCTTTTGAATATCGGTCGATCAACGAGACAGACGAAAGAATAGTACTGAGCGGAGTTCTAAACTCATGTGAAGCCATAGTTACAAATCTCGACTTCAAATCCCCCAACTGTCTTTCCTTCTCCAATGCCTTTTGCAAATCTTTCTGATATTTCTTTAGCACCGAAATATCAATGGCCACACCTAAATAACTTGTTACTTTATTTTGCCCATCGCGAAGAGCCGTTACATTTAAGGAAACTGTAAAATGGCTGCCATCTTTACGCACATAAGTCCATTCATGTTCATTGGGCATTTCCTTGATGGATTTCGCAACAAAAACAGAAAATCCAGGCTCCACAGCAATGCCCAACGTTTTTGAAAATTCCTCCTCACGGGCTTTTAACTCCTCTTCAAGATGGAACTGTGTTATATTGATTTTGTTAATTGCTTCTTCTTTTGTGTAGCCTAAGTACTCCTCAGCAGTAGGGTTGAATAATTGAACAATTCCAGTTAGGTCAGTACCAATAATACAAGCCCCTGCGTTATTGAGAATTGCTTTTTGAAAATTGAAAGCCTCGGTTGTTTCCTTTTGGGCTTGCTCTAAAGATTCCAGAATCTCTTTCAACATCTTCGTACGATCTTCAATCTTCTGCTCTAACTCAGCATTCATTTTTTTGACCTGATCGGACACTTGCACGAGTTCCTCCTTCTGTTGAACAACCTCCAACTCATTCAATTTTCGCACCGTTATATCAATAATGAAACCTATTACGAAGTGTTGCCCGTCTGCTGAGAAATGACTCAAGCTTATTTCCACCGGAAAAACGGAATTGTCTTTTCTTTTTGCAAAGAGGTCACGCCCAATCCCCATGGCTCTGTTGGCCGGATGGGCAATAAACCCTTCGCGGTGAGCAACGTGTTTAGATCTTATTTCATTTGGGATCAACAATTCAACAGTCTTTCCAATAACTTCTTCTTTTGTATAGCCAAATTGGATTTGAGCAAAATTATTAAAATTAATAATCTCCCCTCGTGCGTTGGCAATCACTATTCCAATACTAGAATAATTGAAGATAGCTTCAAACTCATTTAGCGCACCTTGATGAGAGCTGTCAACACTTTCATGAATATTATTTTTTGGCATCTCTTTTATTTGATAACTCCATAAAAGTACGTGATATTATTGTTACTCGAATGAGGGTAGGCATGACGACTTCGCTCTGACCGTCATTGCGAATGAAGCGCGGACGTGTGCAAAGCATGAAGCAATCCCCTAATTGCCGCGGCTGTCTCAGACCCTCATCCCTTCGCAAGCAGCCTCGCAATGACGACTAAAAATTACGACTTCGCCTAACTAGGCTTCCGCTCTTCAACAATTGAAAATACTAACGGCTTATTAACCTTGTCTTTCAACAGCGCAATCTTCAACACCTGATCCACCGTATCAACATAATGAAAAACTAATCCCTTGATATAGTGTTTTTCAATTTCACTAATGTCGCGTTTGTTTTTGGCACTCATGATGATCTCTTTGATGCCACTTCTTTTCGCTGCCAATATTTTTTCTTTGATGCCACCGACAGGCAACACTTTTCCGCGAAGCGTGATTTCGCCCGTCATAGCCAAATTGGATTTTACTTTTCGCTGAGTGAAAATTGAAGCCAACGAAGTGAGCATCGTGATTCCGGCCGATGGACCATCCTTGGGTACCGCGCCAGCCGGAACGTGTATATGCAAATCGTATTGTTGAAATACACGGTGATCAATCCCTAACGTTTCCGCATTTGATTTTAGATAGGAGAGCGCGGCCATCGCAGATTCTTTCATCACATCGCCCAACTGTCCCGAAATTGTCAACGCTCCTTTTCCCTTACTCAAACTTGATTCGATAAATAATATATCACCACCTACTTGCGTCCATGCCAAGCCTGTAACCACTCCTGCAATATCATTGCCCTGATACAATTCTTCATCAAAGATTTCGGCACCAAGCGCTTTCAGAACAAACGCAGGCGTTACTTCTTTGGCAAATTCTTCATCCATTGCTTTGGCTTTAGCAATAGAGCGAATTACCGAACCAATCTTTCTTTCCAAACTACGCACACCTGATTCACGTGTGTAGCTTTCAATCACTTTCAGCAACCCCTCTTTTGAGAATTTTACTTCCCTCACACCCAAACCATGCTCTTTCAATTGCTTAGGCACCAAATGTTTGATGGCGATCTGCAATTTTTCCTCCACAGTGTAGCCTGTCAATTCAATAATCTCCATCCGGTCGCGCAACGCAGGTTGAATAGTATCTAATGAATTCGCGGTAGCAATGAAAAGAACTTTCGACAGGTCATATTCTACTTCCAAATAATTATCAGCAAAAGCATTGTTTTGCTCCGGATCTAGCACTTCCAATAAAGCAGAAGACGGATCGCCTCTGAATTCAGAACGTACTTTATCAATTTCATCTAACACAAAAACAGGGTTTGATGATTTGGCCTTTTTTAAATTGGCTAAAATTTTTCCCGGCATCGCACCGATATAAGTTTTTCGATGACCTCGAATCTCAGCTTCATCGTGAACTCCTCCAAGCGACATGCGTACATAATTTCTGCCCAGCGCTTTCGCAATTGATTTGCCCAACGAAGTCTTACCTACCCCGGGCGGACCATACAAACATAAAATTGGCCCTTTCATATCTTGCTTCAACTTCAACACCGCTAGGTATTCAATGATGCGGTTTTTTACTTTCTCCAATCCAAAGTGATCTTTGTCCAATACCTTCTTCGCATTTTTCAAATCAAAATTATCGGTCGTATACTCACCCCAAGGCATATCGAGCATGAACTCTGCATAGGTCATGCCAATAGGAAAATCGGGCGCCTGTGGATTGGTGCGCTGCAACTTATCCATCTCTTTGGCAAAATGCTCAGTTACCTGCTTGGACCATTTTTTCTCCGCTCCACGCTTGCGCAATTTTTCAATCTCTTTGTCGGGGCCATCAAAGCCTAACTCATCTTGCAGAACTTTTATTTGCTGACGCAAAAAATAATCGCGTTGCTGCTGATCTATATCCGTGTGTACTTTCTTTTGAATCTCATGCTTGATCTCTAGTAGCTGAATTTCCTTCAGCATGTACCGAAGCAATAAGGTACCGCGATCGACAATATTATTTGTTTCTAAAATTTTTTGTTTATCCGCTACTTCCACATTTAAGTTTGAAGCAAGAAAATGGATTAGGAAAGCCATCTTCTGAATATTGTCCAGCGCCATCTGCGCCTCTTGGGGAATTTCGGGATTGAGTTTTAAGATTTTGAGAGCAGAATCCTTTAACGATTGTACCAAGCCCTTTACTTCCTTGGTTTCCAAATCAAGTATCAGCTCCTGTTGTAATTCAATTTTTGCCGTAAGAAAGGGTTCTTCGTTTAAATATTCTTTTATCGTAAAACGATTCTTGCCTTGAATAATAATGGTAGTATTTCCATCAGGCAACACCAACATCTTAATAATTCGGGCTACCGTACCAACACGATAAAGGTCATCAATGCCCGGTTCATCGGCTTTATTTTTTTGTGCCACTACACCAATAATTCTATTTCCCTGATACGCTTTCTTAATTAATCGAATCGATTTTTGCCGTGTAACGGTGATTGGAATAACCACCCCCGGAAACAAGACCGTATTTTTGATGGGGAGAATAGAAATTTCTTCCGGCAAATCTTCCGGTTTAATATCCATGTCCTGCTCAGGATTGATCAATTGGATCAATTCTTCTGAGTCTTCTTGTATGATGGGGCTTGCGAATGATTTAAACATAGTATAAAGTGCCAATTTGACACAAAAAAAGCGTGTCTCCAACTAAAACGTTAAAGGCGGAACAAGGTCAATACCTATGCCATCGTTTTGCTTATGTGTCAAATTTGTTCGAATTTTCGATGTTAGTGAAATAAGTTGTCCAGCTTGACCGATGTTGAAAAGACGTTTCCTGTTTATTCTGTGCTTTTTGGGGATGATAAGCGCCTCGCTAACTGCCCAAAATCAAAAAAAACTTAGGAAAGGCGGTGTAGAAAAATTGAAAGACTCATTAGTCTTTTACGGTCAGTCTGACATATTTGATTTTCCCAGTATCAACAAAGTCCGATTCTATTCTGACCAGGCTCTACTCAAACATCTACAGCAATTAGATAAGTCGGGTAACGAAGCCGAGATGTACAAAACATTGAAGGCCTATGTTAAAAATTTCGGGATCGAAAACTTTGCGAAAAGCACTCCTCTCATCTGGAAGCTTGCTCAACTTTCTGAAAAGCAAGGCCCCAAAGGCGAGGCTGTTCTTCTTTACAAGTTGGTATTAAAACATCATCAACAAGGTATCGATATAAAAGATCTGTACAAAAGATATCAAGCAGTAGAGACTGAGAAAAAGGAGAACTATGTTGCGCTAGATCTTTATTACAACATGGTAGACTACAGAAAAGAAATTGACACGCTGCGACCTCCGCACTCAGTTTTGGTAAGGATGGATGATGGCATCAATTCCAAGGCTGAAGATTACGGCCCCGCCATTGGCAATGTTGATTACGTCTTACTTTTTACTTCTAAAAGAAACAAGCATGAAGAACGTGCTTACAACGAAGACATCTTTTATACCCTAAAAGTAGATGGTGTGTGGACGCAGACAGAAGAGTTTAAAACCATCAACACCAAATACAACGAAGGGTCTGCTTGTTTAAGTTTGGATGGTAAATTCCTTTTCTTCTCTCGCTGCAATGCACCCGGCTCGCTAGGCAATTGTGATTTATATGCAGCCAAGTTGAGTAAAGATAGTACGTGGACTGATATTAAAAATTTAGGACCTAATGTGAACAGCGCTGGTTGGGAATCACAGCCTTCGCTATCTCATCGGGGCGATACATTGTTTTTTGCTTCTAACCGCGTGGGTGGTTTTGGGCTATCCGATATTTACTATTCTGTGAAAGACACCAAAGACAACTGGCAGAAAGCAAAAAATCTTGGACCTATTATTAACACTGTCAACAGTGAAGTAAGTCCGTTCTTTCATCATCGCTTCAACGTGCTTTACTTTAGCTCCAATGGTCATCCATTCACCTTCGGTGGATTTGATATTTACAAAGCATACAAAACAAATAACGTTTGGGTAGAGCCAAAAAATATAGGTCCGCTGGTAAATGGAGAAGGTGATGAATACTATTTTACTATTGATTCAAAGTCACACGATTTGTATTACGCACGGTCTTTGGGCGATGATAAAAAAAATTTAGACCTCTACTCATTTCCTGTGCCTATGGATGCTCAGCCAGAAGCCACTACCCGATTAAAAGGCTCTCTGATTGACCAAAATGGAAAGCCAATGGGTGGAATTGTCTCGGTTATTGATTTAGACTCTGCAGTGGAAGTAGCACCTCAGTATATCCAAAAAGATGGTACTTTCGGATTTAACCTCATCAACAAACGCCATTATCTGATTGTGATACAGGGTGATGATTATTTTCGAATCGAAGATGTTTTTTATTTAGATGGCGATAAGGATATCAATCGAGTAGCCGAGCCCATTGATAGAAAAATTGCTTTCCGTTCAGTGGAATTTGAAAATGGTAAGGCAAATGTTTTATCTACCATGCATGATGACCTTGGTAAGTTGGGCAATTTTTTAACCGACCATCCACAAACCAAATTGATTATTTCAGGCCATACCGATTCAGCGGGCAAGGAAGAATTGAATCTTAAACTCTCGCAAGATCGTGCTGATGCTATTAAAAAATACTTAATCAAAGAGTTTAAAGTAACGGATGAGCGTATCATCGCTACCGGCTACGGCAGCGCCTTGCCTCTCGTAGAAAAAGAGGAAACTGAAGAGCACAAGCAACTGAATAGAAGAGTTGAGTTTGAGATTACTAATTAAGTGAGGGCATATCATCGCGTTTGATTATCTTTGCGCCTCATTTTCAAGATTCATGATTTCAGCTAATAATATCTCCCTCCGCTTCGGCAAGCGTATATTGTTCGATCAGGTCAATATTAAGTTCCTTGCAGGCAACTGCTATGGGGTAATTGGCGCCAACGGAGCAGGGAAATCCACCTTTCTAAAAATCCTTGCGGGCGATATCGACCCTAACTCTGGGAATGTAACAATCGATCCGGGCAAGCGAATGGCCGTGCTACGCCAAAATCATTACGAATTTGACGAAATCCCGGTGCTAGACACTGTCATTATGGGCCACTCAAAGTTGTGGGCAATCATGAAAGAGAAAGATGCTATCTACGAAAAACCCGATTTTTCAGAAGCCGATGGAATTAAAGCTTCTGAATTAGAAGCGGAGTTTGCTGAAATGAATGGATGGAATGCCGAGTCAGATGCTGCGGCCTTATTGAGTGGCCTCGGCATAGCAGAAGAAGATCATTTTAAGTTGGTGAAAGAACTAAGCGGTAACCAAAAGGTGCGCGTGCTGTTGGCTCAAGCAATCTATGGCAACCCCGATATTTTAATTTTGGATGAGCCTACCAACGATTTGGATTTACAGACAGTTAGTTGGTTAGAAGACTATTTGCTGGAATTTAAAAACACCGTGATTGTTGTATCTCACGACCGTCACTTTTTGGATACCGTTTGTACACACGTAGTGGATGTAGACTTTAGCGCCATCAAACTTTATACAGGCAATTATTCATTTTGGTATCAATCGAGTCAATTAGCATTATCACAACGCTCATCTGCCAACAAGAAAGCGGAAGAGAAGAAAAAAGAATTGCAAGAGTTCATTATGCGATTTAGTGCGAATGCTTCTAAATCTCGTCAAGCTACCAGCCGTAGAAAGTTATTGGAGAAAATTAATGTCGATGACATTCAAGCCTCTACCCGTAAATACCCCGCAATTATCTTTCAACAAAAGCGAGCTGCCGGTGACCAAACATTACATGTAGAACATCTCTCCTATTCACAGAATGGCAATGTGCTTTTCAAGGACTTAGATTTCTACGTTAACAAAGGAGACAAGATTGCGTTCTTAGGTAAAGATAGCTTGGCACTCAGTTCGCTGTTTCAAATTTTAATGAATGAGTTACAGCCAACAGCCGGCAAATTTACCTTTGGGCAAACCATTACCACCGCCTATTTACAAGGTAACAATGAAAGCTTCTTTCAATCTGACAACAACCTCATTGATTGGCTTCGTGAATTCTGTGATGATGAAAATAAAGACGAGGTATATGTCCGTGGTTTTTTAGGTAAAATGCTTTTTTCCGGTGAAGAGGTATTTAAAAAATGTAATGTTTTATCAGGCGGAGAAAAAGTTCGTTGCATGATTTCACGAATGATGTTGCCCGGTGCCAACCTATTAATTTTAGATGAACCTACCAACCATTTAGATTTGGAATCCATCACAGCCTTTAACAACGCATTGAAAGATTTTCCGGGTACGGTGCTTTTCACTTCTCACGATCATGAGTTTACACAAACCGTAGCAACCCGTATCATTGAGATCAGTCCGAATGGGTTCCTCGATAAAATGATGACCTACGATGAGTACATCGAAAATGAGAAAGTAGCACAACAGAAGGAAATGCTCTACGCATAATCACTGCAACCAAACTCCCCTAATTTTCGTAAAAGAGTGTGATCTCTTTCTGATAATGACAAGTATCTCTGAGCCTCTGAAATAAAAACCTACATCATATTTGGTTGTTAGGCTCAAACCAAAATTATTGTTTTGAAACGAATGAATATGCCAAAAGATAATTGGCGCTAGCATGAAATTATGAGTTGGAGTACTGTATATATTAAAGGAAGATTAGGGTTTGAGCGAGAGACTTTGCACCAGTTGGAGAAATCTGGGTTTTCTTTTTTACCCGGTTCTGATGAGCCTGTAAAAGGGTTGGCTCTTTATTGGATTAATGATTTATCGCAACTGCGCGCTTTTAAAGTAGCCATCGGTGGCAAGATCATCTTTAAATATAGATTGCGCTTCTTCACCGATTTTGAAGAAGTTGATAGAGACAATAAAAGAAAACAAGAAGCTTTTACCCCGCGGGAAGACGCCTTAGTCAAAAAGATGAACGATTGGCAAGCTGGATATAATCGTGAACTTAAGAATAGCGCGTAAAGATTTTAGAATTTAGATTTACACTTCTGATCAGAATAAGTCGATCAGCTAAAACTTCACACTTTCGTATAGTTCCTTCAAAGCAATAGTTAAACTTAACGATTCTAGTTGAGTTGAGTCACAATTAACCATAATTTTATTGTGATGAAAAGAAGCCCTCGACATATCAACTATTTCTCCCTTGTAATACTCTCTTAAAATCCGCATTTTG
This sequence comes from Cytophagales bacterium, assembly GCA_043757225.1. GTDB lineage: Bacteria > Bacteroidota > Bacteroidia > Cytophagales > Cyclobacteriaceae > ELB16-189. Next base: position 23,235 of record JAYVPS010000032.1, read on the forward strand.
TTCGGATTCCAAGTATTCATCTTGGATATATTTCTTTTTATTTCTGTGATCGCAGACATAAAACCAATGTTTACTCAACGATACATAGTTCTAAAATGGAAAAATTTTTTGATCAGTCGCCCGGCTGGTACTTTCTCTCCACATGTTTCATCACATCCTCTTTATAAAAAAGGACATCTTTAAATCTTGCTTGTGTATAAATTAAAGCCTGATCCCTAAAATGAGGTGAAGATGGATTGTTATTCTCTCCTCCCGCCAATAGTGATTTTGCTTTGATTCTTTTTCCAAATTCTATAACAGCCACAAAACTGTTCCCCACATAGCCATACATTTTTTTTGTGCCTGAAAATTTCCTGCTCCCATAGGAGGCAAGTGACCCCCAAGAAGCAGAAGCAAAGGGAACAGGGAGACTGGGCTTGTTGTCATCAAATGTTTCATTGATTTTTCCTGTGAGGCGTTGAAAACGATTTACTTCTCCCCAAGCTACTTTCCATGTACCGTAGTCACGTTGCAACTCATCAATCACTTTACTTAGTGCATTCAGCTTTACTTCGGCAGAGGTATTTGTTATTTCGCCAATCATATCACTTTGATCATTGCGTATAATCTGGTTACGTAGTTCTTGTCCCCAATAAACAGCCAGTGTGGTTGGTATTGAATTTGCACCATAGCCCCTATCCCATCCTTGCAATAGTAAAACAGGCTCAGCCAATTTACTTTTTAAACTTTCATTCAACTTTGATTGCACAGTGTAAGCTTCCAGTAATGAAGGAATGAGCTTTTCAAAAGCAGACAAATACGGATCATAAGCGGCTGCAATTAATTTATCTAATGTAAAAGCATTTTCTCGTTGCAACACGCGTACTGCATTGATGCCTCGCGGATTTTCTACATCAGGACACATATAAGCCGGATACTTGCTCTTGTCAAAACTATTTATACCTGCTGCTGTAACCGGAGTGGAATTACAATTTTGCAACCATCCATTGGCAGGATTGAACAATTGAATCGTTTCGGTAGATTCATGTAATCCCTTCCAATCTACTTCTGGGTTTGTGCCATCAACCGGTAAATTATAATTGATCGTTGGATTGCGCTTTGGTATAAAATTTCCGTGCCAATAACCAATGTTGCCCTGGGCATCAGCATATACTGTATTGTTAGAAGTATTGGTTCGTAAGTCCATCACTCGTTTAAAATCAATCAACCCGGTTGCTTTGGTTCGCTGAAAAGATTGGGTCAATGCCCTCAAAGGCTCTCGCATCATGCGGAAGCTAATCCATTGATCGCCAGCTTTTGCAACTACAGGTCCGCGATGGGTATAATAAACTGTAAACTGTCTTTCGTTAATGCCAGCTCCATTTTTATACTTCAATGTAATTCTCTTCTTAAGCAACGTCTTCTTCGTATTTCCAAACTTATAATAGAGAGAATCATTTTGTTTAATAATGGTCTCCATGTATTCATCCACCGCATCGGCCTGACTGGTTGTGTGCATCCAACCACAGTGTTCATTAAATCCTTGATAAATAAAAAACTGCCCCCATGTTACAGCACCGTAGGCCGAGAGTCCTTGTTCACTAGTAACATGCACCTCGGGTCGAAAATAAAAGGAGGTGTGTGGGTTAATTAAAAGCAATGCATTTCTCGTAGCACTTTTGGAAGGAGCAATGGCAAAACCATTAGATCCTTTCGGCTCAGGCTCCGAGCCATCATTTGTATTCATTTCCTTTATGTCGGCTGGGTCTCGATCATCTCCATAAAAATTCTTTAGTTTAGTCAGTACAATTGCTTCAATATCTCCACCAATACTTCCCTCACTAAACAAAAGAGGCATCCATGGCTGATACCGTTCGATCAATTTGGGTTTCATTTGCGGGTGCGTATGTAAAAAGTAATTGAGGCCATCGGCAAAGGCTTCCATGAGAATTCGTATTTCGCCTTTCACATCTTTATAAATCTCAATAGCGAAGGTACTATCCTGAAAAAGTCGTGTCCGCAAATCATTATACAGCTTCGATTCGCCTTCTACTTCCGCCAATCTGCCTAATGCATTTACATAATTCATCTCTACCCGCTCGAAGTCATCTTCACATTGAGCATACAGCAATCCGAACACAGCATCCGCATCAGTCTTTCCATAAACATGAGGAATTCCCCAATCATCGCGGATGATGGTTATCTGTGAAGCTTGCTTTTTCCATTTTGCAATTTCATTAAGAGAAAATTGCTGCGCGAAAGTGGGAGTTGCAAACAAAAAAAGAAAGATAATTTTTTTCATAAACAATGGCGCTGAAAACCTAACTTCTAGCCTAAAATCATTGTGACCCAAAACATATTTAACCAAATATAAAAAGTACTAGACTAAAATGAACTTACTTTCCGACTTATTAGTTAATTCGTACTGATTTCTAACCTTTCTATGTCTAAATCTAAAGTTACCATTGGCCATGTATTTAAAACCATTATCTGGCCACGGAAAAAGCTCCTATTCATTGGGCTTATCCTAATTATAATAAGCCGCGCTGCCGGACTCGTTCCACCTTGGGCCACCAAGCCGTTTATGGACGATATCCTAGTCAGAAAAGATTTGACAATTCTCCCGCAACTTCTGATTTGGGTTACTGTTGCCATCTTGATTCAAGCTGTCACCTCTTTTTTGCTTACCAAAATATTGAGTGTTGAAGCGCAGCATCTTATTTCCGTTTTGCGGTCAAAAGTTCAAAAGCATTTGTTACGTCTTCCCATTCGGTTCTTCGACAATCAAAAGTCCGGAGCATTGGTTTCGAGAGTAATGAATGATGTAGAAGGTGTAAGAAATCTGGTGGGTACCGGATTGGTTCAATTGGTTGGAGGAGTACTAACTGCTATTATTTCTGTCGGCTTTCTGATTAGTATAAACCCCTTGATGACTCTATTCATTCTTTTACCAATGTCTATTTTCGGGTTTATTACTATGAAAGCCTTTTCTATTATACGACCTATTTTTCGTGAACGAGGAAAAATAACAGCTGAAGTCACAGGAAGGCTGACTGAAACACTAAACGGAGTACGAGTGATTAAAGGATTTAATGCCGAACCACAGGAAATAAAAGTATTCGAAAAAGGAGTTGAACAACTTTTTTTGAATGTGAAAAAAAGTCTTACCTCCACTAGTTTTGTTACAAGCTCAGGGACTTTCTTAGTAGGGCTTGCGAGTGTTGGCATTATGGGGCTTAGCGGGTATTTTAAATTAAGCGCAGGAGACTTTCTTCAATTCACGATGTTCATGGTCTTTATGATTGCCCCTATTGTACAAATGAGCAACATAGGAAGCCAGTTAACTGAAGCTTTCGCAGGCCTTGATCGCACTGAAGAATTGATGAATCTGCCTGCCGAAGACGATGGCAACGTTCGAACTATAAAAATGGATCAGATTAAGGGTGATATTATTTTTGATAACGTCTCGTTTGAATACGAAGAAGGAAAACCTGTGTTGAAAAATATTAGTTTCGAGGCACCTGCCGGTTCCGTTACTGCATTGGTCGGAACTTCGGGTTCCGGAAAAACTACCACTGCCGGACTAGCTGCCACTTTTTTGAATCCAACGGCCGGAACGATAACGGTAGACGGAATTGATATCGCTAAAATCTCGTTGGATAGTTACCGCAGTCAACTGGGCGTTGTGCTACAAGATGATTTTCTGTTTGAAGGGACTATCCGCGAAAATATTTTATTCCCACGACCTAACGCAACAGAAAACGAAGTTCAGCAGTCAGTGAAGGCTGCATTCGTAAATGAGTTTACAGATCGTTTTGAAAAAGGATTGGAGACGGTCATTGGCGAGCGAGGCGTAAAACTTTCTGGCGGGCAGCGTCAACGTATTGCCATCGCACGAGCTATCCTGGCCAACCCAAGAGTTTTAATTTTGGATGAAGCAACTTCCAATCTTGACACAGAAAGTGAGAGCTACATTCAAGACAGCTTAAAAACTTTAATGAAAAGCCGTACTACCTTTGTGATTGCCCACCGGTTGAGTACCATTCGGCAGGCTGATCAAATTCTAGTTATTGAAGACGGGCAAATTCAAGAGCGTGGCAAGCACGAAGAGTTGATTGAAAAGAAAGGGCGGTATTTCAAATTGTATACGTATCAGGCGAGGATTTAACCACAAAAAGTAAAAAACCAAACCCCTCGCCTCAAAGGCGAAGGGTTTGGTTTCGACTAAAAGTCGACTGAAGAAATGCAACGCCTTCTGTTTTCGCTTGGAGAGGATGAGCAGGCGGTATGAGTTGCCTGCATAAAAGGGTTTTCTCCCATGTTGCTTTAAGTCTCTTAGCTGTATCTATCAGCAAACTGCAATCTGTTTGTGACAGGTCTTATTTTTTTGCGTTTACATATACAAATATCGGCCATCGTCAAGAATGGACGGAACAACAAATAGCACCAACTGAAAATATTTATGAGTCTTAATCCTTATTTGAGGAAAAGAAAAAATTCAACAAAAAAAGCTCGAAATACCACCAAAAGCTACAATTCAAGGGCAACCTCAAAAATACGGGGAAAACCCCGTTGACTGGTTGGAGCAAATTTTTTAATCTTTATATAAGCAACGGCCTAATTTAAAATTACACGGACGACAGGGAGAATTATACCTAAAGCAGAGTGAAGGTTAAACATTTTAATGACGCAAACAGTATGAGTTCTAATGAAGAGATACTAAGGCGGAAGTTAATAACGGACGACTTAGGGAAAGACGCAAATGAAAAAATTGCTGAAAGCTTGCCAATGTCAATGGAGGACTTGAAAAAACTCTTTGAATACTTGAACGAAAATCTAACAGATTGTGACTTCTCGTTGGCATTGACGGAGATCTTTTTAGATTCACTTCGAGTCGACAAGGCAAAAGTAAAAAAGTGGCTACAGGACATGGGTGGTTACTGTGATTGTGAGGTGTTAAGTAATGTTGAGGAAAATCTAAAAATATTAAGTGACATCCGCAGAGAATATCAGAAAAGTGTATAGGCCACGATAGGATTACCCAATAGTGAAGTTCAAAAGAAAATGATTACAAATCGATTAAAAATTGAAGTGCACAATGAAAAGAAAATAATCTTTAGGGTACCTCTAAAAACTCATAATTGAATGAAATTTATTTTACCAAACCTTGAAAGGAAAAATCAAAAGGTCATCTTTGGATAATGAGGAATAGAAATGGTCGCGGATTTTTTGATGAGCAATTTCGATTGGATAAGCTGACTGCTCAAAAGGATCCCTTGGTAAAATGACTTGAGCAAATTGATTGGGAGCAATTTAGAAAAATACTTACCAACGCATTTGAACAAGAAGAAAAAGGGATCGGAGGCAGACCGGCATTCGATTATGTAATGATGTTCAAAATTTTGGTGCTTCAACGATACTATAATCTTTCCGATGAGCAAGTGCAATTTCAAATTCTGGATCGCCTTAGCTTTATGCGCTTTTTGGGATTGACTCTTTCCGATCGCGTACCCGATGAGAAAACCGTTTGGCTCTTTCGGGAGAATCTCATTGGATATAAATTGATTGATCCCTTATTTAATAAGTTTTTGAACAGCCTTGAAAAGGCAAATCTGGTAGGCAAAGAAGGACGCATGGTGGATGCGAGTTTTGTTGAGGTTCCTCGTCAGCGTAACAGCCGTGAAGAGAATGAAAAAATAAAAGAAGGCATTGTGCCCAAGGACTGGGAAGAAAACCCTAAGAAGTTGTCGCAGAAGGACATAGATGCCCGTTGGACTAAGAAAAACAACCAGGTTTTCTGCGGCTACAAAGATTATGTGAAGATGGATGAAAAAAGTAAGTTGATCCTTGGCTATAAAATAACCGATGCATCGATACACGATTCTCAGCCCCTGGAAGACCTGTTGAGCAAGAAGGATAAGGGGCAACCTTTATATGGCGATAGTGCTTATACAGGAGAAGAGCAAGAGAGCGTGATCAAAAAAACCGGCATGATAAACCAGGTGCATGAGAAAGGGTACAAGAACAGATCTTTGACAAAGGAGCAAATGAAATCAAATCGTAAAAAATCTAAATTCCGTGCACGAGTGGAACATGTTTTTGGTTTCATGGAGATGAGTATGAAAAGAATGTACATCCATTCCATCGGCAAAGTAAGGGCAGAAGGTATTATCGGGTTAATGAATCTCACTTATAATCTACTTCGTTCGATACAAATCAAAACCCGCAGTGGGATAAGTGTGTCCATCTGAGAAATAATGATCGGGAAACGAGAAAAAGAGTATGGATAAACAAGCAATGGAACACCAATTCCGATCAGGAAGTATACGCTTCGATTTTTTTCAAAAGCATTTTTTTAAATTGTTAGTTTTTAGAGGTATCCTTAAAACTTAAGAGTATCTCTACACATTCATCAATGGAAGCCGAAGCATACCCTAAATAAAAATATGCAAGAAGTTACCCACTCGTTTTATTTTTATGGAAGATGAGTATTCGAAATCCAGATTATCTTTGTGCCCGATGAAAAAACTGATTTCCCTGGTGATTCGCTTTGTGCCACGCAAATACCTTCAATTGTTTAGTGGCGTTGGGCTTAAAGCACTGGGCATTTTTTACTCCGGCAATTCAGTGGAATGCCCCATCTGCAGTAGCCACTACCGTAAATTTTTACCTTACGGAAGAATTAACCCACGCCCTAATGCGCTTTGTCCTAACTGTTTGAGTCTGGAACGCCATCGATTGATTTGGCTGTACCTAAAAGAGAAGACCAATTTTTTTTCTGACAATTTGGATGTTCTGCACATTGCGCCAGAGCCTTGCTTTATGAAACGTTTCGAAAAGCAGCATGGAGAAAAATATATCACGGCAGATATAGAATCGCCCTTAGCCAAAGTAAAGATGGACATTCATCAAATTCCATTTGGCGAAAATCATTTTGATGTGGTGCTGTGCAATCATGTGTTAGAGCATGTAGCAGATGATATAAAGGCCATGAGCGAAATAAGAAGAGTGCTGAAGCCGGGTGGTTGGGCAATTTTACAGGTTCCCTTTTTCTCACCAGTGCCTGATACTACCATTGAAGATGCATCCGTCACCAATCCCCGAGACCGCGAAAAAGCTTTTGGCCAAGATGACCACGTGCGAAAGTATGGAAAAGATTATGATCAGCGAATTGAACGGGCAGGATTGAAAGCAATTCCTGTCGAATTTGCTAAAAGCTTAACCGAAGAGAAATGTTTTACCACAGGAGTTTCGAGAGGAGAGGTAATTTACGTGGCTGTAAAATAAAAATGCCCACTTCCGCAGGCATTTTAAAAACCTTTAACTCTAACTTCTCAGATCAATTATCCCAGCTTATTCAACACCTCCATTACTTCCATCACATGTCTTCGACTGGTTTCCATGAGAGCCTTTTCTTCACTGTTCAAATCCAATTCGATTACTTTCTCAATTCCGTTTTTGCCGAGGATTACGGGAACGCCCAGATAGCAATTTTTAATTCCGTATTCGCCATCCAATTGCATACAAACGGGCAATACTCTGCGTTGGTCTTTAACAATTGCTTCCACCATCTGCGCTGCAGCCGACCCTGGTGCGTACCATGCTGAAGTACCCATCAATTTCACCAATTCACCACCGCCAACCTTTGTTCTTTCAATGATGGCGTTCAATTTATCTTTTGCAATCAGTTCGGTTACCGGAATTCCGCCAACAGTTGTATAGCGCGGCAAAGGCACCATTGTATCACCATGACCTCCGAGTAAAATAGCCTGAATATCTTTAGGGGAAACGTCCAAGGCCTCGGCCAAGAATGCGCGATAGCGAGCGGTATCCAAAATACCTGCCATCCCCATCACGCGAGTGCGCGGCAGCTTGGAGGTAATGTGTGCCTGATAGGTCATCACATCCAAGGGATTGGAAACCACAATGATGATCGCATTAGGTGAGTGTTTCACCACATTTTCAGTTACAGACTTAACAATACCCGCGTTGGTACCTATTAAGTCATCGCGTGTCATGCCAGGTTTACGAGGCAAGCCGGAAGTGATGACTACCACTTCAGAACCAGCAGTTTTTGAATAATCGTTGGTTGAGCCTATCGTGCGTGAATCGTATAAATTAATGGGTGCCTTTTGCCAGATGTCTAGCGCTTTGCCTTCAGCAAAGCCTTCGCGGATGTCCACTAATACAATTTCGTTGGCTATTTCTTTGTATGCCAGCACATCAGCACAGGTGGCACCTACGTTTCCGGCTCCTACAACAGTTACTTTCATATTGAGTTTGGTTTAGTCAAATCAGGTCGCGAATTTATCAATCAGTTCTTCAAAAGAAAAGCTATTGTTAAAAATAAGGTTCAACAGACATAATGATTGCTAGAGAAGTCTCTTTTTTTACCTTAAACCGCTCATCGATTCGATGGCCTACTACCCACACAATTTCACCATTAGATTCAATAATAGTGGCCGATTCTTTATCTGCAAGGGATATTTTTTCATCGATCAGGAAGTCGCTCAGCTTTTTGCGGTTTTGCATGCCCAGAGGCTGAAACGAATCACCTGCTTTCCACTTTCGCCAGCGCAAAGGAAAAGTGAGTAGATGGGCATCTAAAAAGGCAGCGGATTTATCATCAGTAATGAGTGGGCTTTTTTCTTCCTTGATTTGCAAGGACATTGATGAAAGCCGCACTTCGTTTTGTCCTTTTTCAATCAAGATATCATCCCAGGCATGAGGCTGAAAGATGATGAGCGAATTTCGGTCTACCACTAATTCGAAATCAGAAGAACTAAACTTCTTGCCAGACTGCCCATCAAAGGTTCGAATTATCTCCTGACATTGGTCAAGGTTGAATCCATATTCTTTGATAACAGCCCAAAGAATGGGCGCTGGATTTTCTAATTCCTCAAAACCACTTTTTGATAAAATGATTTTTCCGTTATCGGATTTTTGGTTTTTGATTTTCCATTGTTGGAGACCCCGTTCAGCTAATTCTTCAGCGCCTTTTAATTTCTCTATGCTGCGCTGTACAGCCTGTGCCAATGAAGGATTTAATTCGCTAAGGCGAGGTACTAACTGATGGCGGATGAAGTTTCGCTGGTAATCATCTGTGCTGTTGCTGCTGTCTTCGCGCCAAGTAGTGCCCTCTGTGGCAGCATAATTTTCAATTTCTTCGCGTGTGGCAAACAAAAGTGGGCGAATAACCTTTTTGTTTTTTACAGCAATCCCACAAAGGCCTTCAATCCCCGAACCTTTAGTTAAGTTGAGAAGAACGGTTTCTACGGAATCATTCAAATGGTGGGCGGTGGCTATCCAATCATATTTTTCTTCTGATAGCAAATTATTAAACCAAGCATATCGCAACTCGCGCGCAGCCATTTGGATAGAGACACCATTTGTTGTGGCATAGTTATTGGTTTCGAAGCGATGGCTAAAGAAAGGAATCGAAAAATGCTCGCACTTTTGTTTTACAAATTCTTCATCACCATCCGACTCGGCTCCCCGAAGTTGAAAGTTGCAATGTGCTACGCTAAAATGGTATCTCGCTTGACGGAACAAATGTACCATCACCATCGAATCCAATCCTCCGCTGACGGCCAAAAGGATTTTATCGGTAGCTTTGCAGAGCTTGTTTTGCCGAATATGCGATTGAAAGAGGTGAAGCACATACAAATGTATAGTTAGATGTTTGAACTGCGGTTTTATTTCACTTCAAAATGTAGATTCTTTTTTAAGGCATTGATATTGGTATGCGTACTGATGGGTTCTGTTTTGCCTTCCTCAGCCCAACGAAAAGTAAAGCTCAAAAAGGCCAATACAGCCTATGGCAGTTTACGTAATGGAGAGCGGTATGATCGATTGGTGGGAGACGTGATTTTCGAACAGAACACCACTACCATCTACTGTGATTCGGCTCATTTCTTCAAATCTACAAATCAGCTAGAGGCATTCGGCAACGTACATATTACCGAAGGAGACTCTGTAGATATTGTTGCCTTGGGGTTGGAATATGATGGCAATACTAAAATTGCGAAGCTGAGGAAAAAGGTGGTATTTACTAAGCTGGGGTTGGCCAAACTCTATACGGACTTCCTTGATTATGACCGTCCTAAAAATGAGGCTCGTTATTTCAACGGTGGTAAGCTGGTTGATACAACCAATACACTTACTAGTAGGAAAGGGTACTACGATATCCCGGCCAATATGGCTTCCTTTAAAAAAGAAGTAACGGGTGTCAATCCAGATTATACAATGACATCCGACACACTTCAATATAATTCTAAAACACGCGTCATTTATTTCAGAGATTCAACCCTCGTGAAAGGGAAGGATGGCCGCTCTGCTTTATACCAAGGCGGCACCTACAACACCGTTCAAAAATTATCACTACTGGAGAAAGGAGAATTTGAGACGCCAACGTATATGATGAAAGGTGACCAAAATTTTTTAAACGATGTAAAGAAATTTTACAGATCAAAAGGGCATGTAGCCATGACTTCAAAGCTGGAGAAGATGACTATTTATGGTGACGATTCCTATTATGACAAGAAGAAAGGCCTTTCAAAAGTATACGGAAACGCCTATGTCGCTAAAGTTGATGACCAAGGTGATACGCTCTTTCTATCGGCTGATACCTTAGTATCGATTGAGCATGTGGACCCAAAGAAAAAGAAATTGATCGCCTATAACCACGTAAAAATATTCAAGAAGAACATGCAGGGAGTTGCCGATTCGTTGGTGTATATCAACTCGGATTCTACCCTTTATTTTTATCGCGATCCTGTGCTATGGTCAGATGGGAATCAAATGACTGCCGATTCGATTCGGGTGTTGCTCAAGAACAAAAAAATTGACAAAATCTATATGATCGCAAATTCATTTGTAATCTCACAAGATTCCATGACCAATTTCAATCAGATAAAAGGCAGGAAGATGACCGCTTTCTTTGACGAAAAAAGCATCAGCCATGTAATTGTGCTGGGTAATGGAGAAAGCTTGTACTACGCCTTAGAAGAAAAGGAAATTTTAAAGACCGATAGCCTGATTCTTAAGCTGATGATTACTATGGGCATGAACAAAATGATTTGTAGCAACATGAGGATCAACTTTAAGCAAGGGAAGGTCAATAATGTGAGCTTTTATGTGAAACCTGATGCCAAACTTATACCGATTCTCGAACTAAAGGATGAAGATCGAAAATTGAAAGGCTTTAGTTGGCGAAGTAAGGAGAAGCCTAAAAAGAAGGATGTACAGAAGAAAAGTAGTTCGTAACGATTTGTTAATCGATAAAATTGCATAGAAGTACTATTTTTTCTGTTTTTTTGTAGGATAAAGTAATTTTTCTCTTTACATTTTCAACTGAATTAGTCTGACCTAATGAAACGTTTAACCATTTTTGCGATTTTTGCTCTTTGTGGTTGGCAGTCGTGGGCACAACATTTTGAGGTAGTCGAGGC
>JAYVPS010000033.1:0-9872 GCA_043757225.1 Cytophagales bacterium
TTTTCTACCCACCAATCGTCCCTTCGGGACGTATCGCGGGTAGTAGGGGTGGAAATAAATTGAAGACAGCGTTCCATAGGAACGCCTCGTAAATCCGCGTCAATTTGAAATGCACCCTCCTTCAATTCGACAAACAGTATAAAACCTTTATATTTACTAGTCTAGAAAAACCCTAACCGATGCTCTCTATGAGAAGTTTGCTAATCTACAAGGCACATCATGCCCTCATTATTTTTTGTTGCCTTTTATCGTCAAGTACTCTTATTGCACAAAGTTCGGTGGCAATAGGAAGCAATACTCCCAATTCTAAAGCTGTGCTCTTGTTGGTTTCTAGTAGTAGTAACCAAGGACTAATAATCCCGGTAGTGTCGAACAAAAGTGCTATTGGTGCTGGATCTTCAGAAAAAGGCATGATTGTTTTTGATGATAGTGACAAGAAAATTTACTTCTTTGATGGCACAGCGTGGAATCAAGTAGGAAGTGGAGGATCAGGTAACCAAGGCATTACCATCGTGGGTAATACCGTGCAACTCAACTCAACACCCGGCTCTACATTTGGGCTCGCTTCTACTGCCCCAACTGCCAAAGGCCAATTATTGGTTTGGGACGGAAGTGCGTGGACCGCTACGACTGCCCCCACGATAACAGGGCAAACCCTAAGCTGGGATAACGCAACCGGAAAATGGACTGTGGTAGCTTCGGCTTCTGCACCTAGCCTATCCGGAGATGTAACTGGCTCTACCAGTAGTACGACCATCGCTACCACATCAGGAAATAATATTGTTGTGGCTTTGAACAATGCCAGCACGACATCCAAAATATTGCCAGCTAAGATTAGCAGCTGGCCGGCTACGAATGCTGCAGGATCACTTACCAATGATGGAACGGGCATTCTCTCCTGGGCTCCAGCTATCGGAGGAGGCACTATTACTGGTGTTGTTGCAGGAACAGGTTTATCAGGTGGAGGAGTAACCGGTGCGATTACTCTTAATCTTGCCAACACAGCAGTAGCTCCGGGATCATATGGAGATGCAGCTAATATTCCAAAGCTCACAGTTGATGCTCAAGGCCGCATTACTGGTGCCACCAACGTACCCTTTACACTTTCAGGGTCGGCCTCTGGTGATTTAAGCGGAACCTACCCCAATCCTTCAATCAGTACACTAGCAGGAACAAACATTATCACGGCAATTAATGGCGCAGCTTCTTTGATTAATGGTGCCAGAATAAATCCATCTTTTGGTTTACAGAATATTTCTACAACAGGTACGTTTTCAAGCGGACCCGCGGCTCTGTCAAGTTTGAACATATCGGGTACATTAGGTGTAGGTTCAAGTCCTTCTTTTGGAACACCCGGTCAAGTCCTAACTTCAAATGGTGGCAGTACTCCACCAACATGGACAACCTTTAGCGGTGGTGGAGATATGATAAGCACCAACAACCTAAGTGATGTGACGAACCCGGGTACTTCGAGAGCTAATTTAGGCCTTGGCCCTTTGGCTACTCTCTCTATTATTACAGGGGCTGAACTGGCTTCAAATATTGTTATCAATACTACAGGTGGATTTACCGGAAATGGCGCAGGAATAACTTCTATTAATGCATCAAATATTTCATCAGGTTCATTGCCTTCGGTACGCATCGCTCCATCGGGTACCAATGGGGACGTACTCACTACAGTAGGAGGCACTGCCTTATGGCAAGCGCCTGTAATAGGTGCTACTACCTTGGATGGTTTAACGGATGCAACGGTAGTTGCACCTGCCTCCGGGCAACTATTGGTAAATGATGGCGCGGGTCAATTTAAAAATGTAAGCGTGAGCGCAGATGCTACAATTAACAATTTAGGAACGTTGACGATTTCCAGTAATGCTGTTACTAATATTAAATTAGCAACCGGAATTGATGCGAGTAAAATTACAATCGGTGCATTACCAACGGCTCAGGTACCAAGCTTAGATGCTTCAAAAATTACAACAGGCACTTTTACCGCAGCTCAAATACCAAGCTTAGATGCCTCTAAAATTACAACAGGCGCTTTTACTGCAGCTCAAATACCAAGCTTAGATGCTTCTAAAATCACTACTGGCTCACTCCCAATCGTGCGTATTGCACCTTCGGGCACCAACGGTGATGTCCTCACTACGGTAGCCGGTAATCCTGTATGGCAAGCACCATCAGGACTGACGAACCCTATGACTGCCGGGGGTGATATTATTTATGGAGCCTCAGCGGGCATAGCCACACGCCTTGGAAATGGAACCGCAGGACAAGTTTTACAATCCAATGGCGGGCTGAATGCACCCTCCTGGACAACTCCAGGCGGAGGTGGCCTTATCAATAATACCGGAAGTGCAAATTTATTTGCTGGCATAGGGGTTTCCACTGCAGGCACAGACAATGCAATTTTTGGTGCAAATGCTGGCACAGGTAATACCGGCCTTTATAACGTAATAATTGGAGCTAATGCCGCTACGTCAAAAACTTCGGGAGATTTAAATACTATTATAGGGTGGTATGCAGGTAAGTTGGCATCCAATGCCGGAAATACTTTGGTTGGTGCACAAGCTGGAGAAAATGTTACGGGTGGACCTAACACTTTTGTTGGAGAAAAGGCGGGTCGCTTTACCACTACAGGTACACTAAACGTATTTGTTGGAAATAGTTCTGCCATTACCAATACAACAGGAGATAAAAGTACCATCATTGGTTATGGGGCAGATATGAGTTCACTTGCTTTAGGAAATGCAACCGCCATTGGATATCAGGCAATCGTAAATGCTTCCAACAAGGTTAGGATTGGAAATTCACTTGTTACAGTAATTGAGGGACAGGTAGCTTTCACAGCTGCCTCCGATAGGCGCTTCAAGAAAGATATTAGAGACATTAATGAAGGGTTAGACTTTATTAAAAAATTAAGACCCGTCTCTTATCTAATGAAAGAAGGAGACAACCGCCTCAACTGGGGCTTTATTGCCCAAGATATTGAATCATTACTAGGAACAAACCATGCCGTGCTAACGATAGGAGGAGATAGCCTTCGTTCTCTTGGCCTTCGATACACCGATTTTGTAGCACCAATGGTTAAGGCCATTCAAGAGCAACAAAAAATGATAGATAGTCTCCAAGCCCAAGTAAATGAAAAAAATAAAAAGATAACAGACCTTGAATCTTCTAAAAGCGAATTGGAGAGTTTAAAAGCAGAAGTGGCCAGCATCAAAAAAGCGTTGGGCTTAAGTGTAAAAGCGACAATCAAAAAATAAATTGCACATGATGAATTAGCCAATCGAAAAAAAGAAAAATATAAATGCAACGATCATTGATTTTCATATTCATACTTCAAGCCTTTATCGCAAGAGCACAATTAACGATTGGCGCTAGCAGTACTGTAGTTGCTAATGGTGGTACTACCATCTCCACTACATCAGGCATTAATAACACAAGCGATAATGCTGATCTAAGCAATGTTTCTCTGCTACTAACAGGCAAAGGCTCCCTTAGCACCAGAACACCACTTGATCTTTTCGAACTTGAAGTAAACGGTACCGGGGATTATACAATGACCGGAGATTGGTCAGTTGGGAGTAAATTAACATTCACCAAAGGCCAATTGATAACAGGAGGTGGCAGACTTTTGTACAGCGGAAGTAATGAACTAATAAGTAATGGTGATTCTTACGTGAATGGCCCCTTGTTCATAAAAGGCAGAGGCTCTTTAACATTTCCGATCGGCACTGCTACCAATTATTTCCCTGCACAACTTACCAGTGTAGCCGATGCCGATGTAAGCACTGAGCTTGGGTTAGAAATTATAATCTCCAATCCGGGGTTCATTCCTTCCGGATCGATCAAAGAAATTTTTCCAGATCACTTTTGGAAGCTAACGATCACCAACGGAACGTTTTCAGGTTCCCCGATTTCGCTAAGCAACAACCTGACAGGTAATTTTTTCAATGGCATTGGAAGTCCTTCAATTTTAGAAAAAGACCAAACAGGAAAGGATACCGACCTGGGAGCATCCATAAATAATCCTTATTACACTAGTACTTCAAAAAATTCTTCGATAGGAAAATATTATGCCTTGGCCAAAAGTGATATCGTTAATGTAATTGTACACAAGCTCATTACTCCTGACGATGACGGTAAGAATGATGTATTGGTCATTGAAGGCATCGAGAACTTTAAAGATAATGAAGTCAGTATTCTTGACCGATGGGGAGTTCTTTTCAAAAAGTGGGCTCCCTTTACGAAATATGCTGATGATGCCTTATCACAACAGCTAGATGCTGATTTCTCTAAGCTGGCTATCGGTAATTATATTGTGGTAGTTACCTACTCTGAAAAAGGAGCCACTAAGACGATCAAGCAAATGATCTCAGTTTTAAAATAAATGAGTTTGGCATGAAGAGACTTTTACTTCTTTCGATCTTTTGGTTTTCAATCAACACTTCTCAAGGGCAAGACATTCCTTTGTTTAGCCAAAAACTCACCAACTCATTCATTTATAATCCTGCAATGGCTGGTCATACGTTTGGCTCAATGACAGCTTCTTACCGAAGCAATTATTCGGGTGTGCAAGATGCTCCAAAAAATATATTCCTTAGTTTGCATACTCCACTTGCCGGCAATCGATTTGGCACCGGTTTTAATATCTATCAAGAGAACGTCTCCTTTATGAAGAATACGTATTATTCAGGAGCATTCGCTTATCACCTGAACTTCAACAAACTCAATTCACTTTCAATGGGCGCGTCAGCTGAGTTTAATCAATTTAACGCTAATGGATTCAACTCGGTAACGGATCCTTACATCCCAAGCGACCCAACCTTTCAGCGCTATCAAAGTAATTCAGGTAAGCTTGATTTCTCTTTTGGAATGATGTATCAAAATCAATTTTTGAAAGTTGGCGTTTCAGCTAACCGTTTGGCTACCGCCTGGTTGTCGCCAGACGATAAAAAAACGCTTTCCAATTATTTTACAAGCTTTGTACAAGGGATGATCCCATTGCGCGATGGTCAGGATTTAATTGAACCCTATTTTGCCTATCGCAAATTTTCAGAAACCAACAATACGTTGGATGTTGGTCTTTACTATACGTACGATAATAAAATCACCGCAGGTGCAGCGACCCGCTCCGGCAATGTGCTGAATTTTACTCTCGCATACAGGCTGAACAAATACTTGTTGGTGGGCTATTCAAACGAAATGATTTCTAACCCGGTTGGTAGTGCCGTTGGCACCTCTAATGAGTTTACCTTACGGTATGATTTTAATGATCAAAGTTATCAGAAGAAGTTTCGGAAAGATTACAAGCAGTCAATTGCTTATCGTAGAAAAACATTGAACACTGCCACCATCCGCAAAACTCCCGG
This sequence comes from Cytophagales bacterium, assembly GCA_043757225.1. GTDB lineage: Bacteria > Bacteroidota > Bacteroidia > Cytophagales > Cyclobacteriaceae > ELB16-189. The sequence continues at coordinate 5,373 of JAYVPS010000033.1, forward strand.
TGGACACACACCTAAGCAATTGGCAAAAGCCCAAAAGCGGGTAGCCGCATTCTCACCAAACACTCGCTACCAAAACACCAAGAAGCTTTCCATGGGCAAAAAATCTTCTCATGGCAAAAAAAGTTTCAACAAGGGGAAAGGCAAAAAGAAATCAAGCCCAAAAAAACGCAAGAAGAGGTAAGGAAGCGGGAAGGGCTTGTCTCCTGTTCGCAGGCCTTTCATAAGATGAAATTGCTTCGAACCAATACGATCACCAGTAGACTTTGCAATGACGGTTAGCTAATGACGGTGAGCGTATCTCCAAAAATATCTTCTGAAACTCTAGAAGAGCCCTTGATGGAGGGTGCTTGAATTCCCTGATGATAATTTCGAGGTGAGGTGAAAATTCGTGCCTCATCCCACAAATTATTATCAATAAAGAATTGCAGTGTTTGGGCTCCTCCCTCTACAATTACTGATTGTATCTTTTGTTTATACAAATCGGATACCAACTGCTGAACAAAATTCTGCTCATCCAAACGAATCAACAAAAGGTTTTCGTGGTCTTCGTGTTTCAGTACATTGTAACAAATAGTCTTTACGGATTGATCAAACAGATTTAGTTTTTCGCTCAATCGGAGAAATCGATCAATCACAATACGAACTGGATTTCTGCCTGTCCATTCACGTACTGTGAGAGAGGGATTGTCATGCGCTGCGGTTCGCATGCCTACTAAAACAGCATCTTCTTCGCTTCGCCACTGGTGTACCAACTGCCTAGAGTGCTCATTGCTTATCCATTTAGATTCATAATTAGCCTGCGCGATAAATCCGTCTGTAGTCTGCGCCCATTTCAAAATAATGTAAGGTCGTTGCTTTTCCACGTAAGTGAAGAACCGCTTGTTCAACTCTCGGCCTTCTTTTTCCAAAATACCAACACCAACTTCTATCCCGGCATCTTCAAGTTTTTGAATTCCTTTGCCTGCTACCACTGGATTGCTGTCAATATTGGGAATAACTACTTTCTTAACATGATAGCGAACTAAGAGGTCAGCGCAGGGTGGCGTGTTTCCGAAATGAGAACAAGGTTCTAAGTTCACAAATACCGTACTTTCTTTTAACAGCGCCTTGTCCTTCACCGAATCAATAGCATTTACCTCGGCATGGGCGTCTCCATATTTCTTATGCCAGCCTTCTCCTATTATTTTACCTTCATGAACGATCACACAACCAACCCTTGGATTGGGGCTAACGGAACCAACTCCCAAAAGAGCTAGTTGCATAGCGCGCTGCATGAAAAGTTCTTCTTGTGTCATAGGTATTTAGTAACATTGCAAAGATCATGGGAAGAAAGGCTAATTCCAAAATAGTTTATCAGCAACTCATCAAAGATATTGTCATTGATGAAAGTCGCGATGAAATTCGTGCTATCGCGATGCTATTGCTGAATTCGTTGGGGGTAACCCGAAACGATATTTTATCTGAAAAAGAATTCGAACTTGATTCGCAAAAATTAGCAGAGGCTGTGAAGCGCATCAATCTGGCTGAACCTATTCAATATGTTTTAGGCGAAGCTTATTTTTTGGGGAGATCATTCCTGGTTAATCAATCGGTGCTAATTCCTCGCCCTGAGACAGAATTGTTGGTTCAACTAATTCTTGAAGAGAGCAAAACAAAATGCGCTGTTCTCGATATTGGCACGGGCAGCGGATGCATTGCTATCTCGCTTGCACTTGATTTAAAGAGCTCTCGAGTTCACGCCTTGGATTTTAGCAAAGCTGCCCTAGAGGTTGCCAAAAAAAATGCTGCGAGATTGAATGCCACTGTAACTTTTCATCATCTGGATATTTTAAAGGACCTTCCGGCTTTAACTGATCTCGACATTATTGTAAGCAATCCGCCTTATGTGATGGATAATGAGAGAAAAAATATGACACAAAATGTGCTGAGCTACGAGCCTCATTCTGCGCTGTTTGTACCAGATGAGAATCCCTTAATCTTTTACGAAGTACTCGCCAAAATAGGTAAAGCAGTTTTAAAACCTAAAGGAAAATTTTTTGTAGAGATCAATGCCCAATTGGGCAAAGAAGTAGTTGACTGCTTTTCGAAAAATGGTTATTCAGAAATCGAGATTATAAAAGATTTAGATGGTAAAGACCGGATTGTTTGTGGTGCGAAAATTTAGCGATAGGAAATTTTATCTATTTGGAATTGTGGGCCATTTTGCTTTTGACAGATTAAACTCCGATTTTAGGGACTATACGAACGACAATGGTAATTGAACGAATAAAAAAGGAGATAATCAATAGGCTTCCGACCTATATCGACACAACAGGACTCCAGAACCTGATTAACTACTTGACATATAAAGAAGCAACCGACAAATCACAGGCAAAACACTACAAAAACTTATGACCATCACGACAAATAATATTGCCCACCACACGGCAACCATGAACATTCTAACATTCTCCCAACCGCGCAACGCAAGAGCATAGCAGTAGCTCCAACCGCGCAATGCCATATCTCACGCTACTCCCACACACTTGCTTTCCCCACACACTACAGTTTCAATAGACAGATATGAGCAAAATTAAATTGGCAATAGTTGACGATCATAAGGGGCTTCGAGAATCAATCATTAAGTTGATTGAGACAGATACAGACTTAGAGGTTGTATTGGAAGCAGAAAATGGTAGTCAGTTATTAGGCCAATTGAAAACGGTAACTCCCGACATAATACTCATGGACATACAAATGGACGTGATGGATGGGTTTGAGGCAACAAAAAAAGTGAATGAGTTGTACCCAGATATTAAAATAATCGTCCTGACTCTGTATGACAACGAAGCAAACATCATTGAGATGTACAGGCTTGGCGTTCAAAGCCTGATTGGAAAAGAGGACCATTACAATGAACTCTTCATGGCAATCAAAACAGTCAGCAATGGCGGATGCTATACAACCACTATGTGCAAAGAAATCATTCAAGCAAAATTGAATGAATACACCCTAAACAACAACTCTAAAGATATCTCAGCCTTATCTCAGCTAACTGCAACAGAACTTATAGTTCTATGGTACGTGTCGCAATTTAAAACTGTAAAAGAAATTGCGGAGCTATTGTCTACAAGCCCAAATACAATCAACAATCACGAGGCTAACATTAGACATAAACTTACTCTTCGCGGTAAAAACTCCCTTCTACAGTACGCTTTGAGTATTAAGGAAAGATTAATTTTTGTCGAGGGAGTGGTAAATTTCAAAAAATAGTAGATATCTACTATTTACTTTACTTAAAACTCTTTGCTACTTGCTTTCATGGAAACATTGCTGATCGCGACAGCATAAAAATTCATAGCGTTTTGCCGAAAAGCTTCTAGAGTAGGCACCTAAAAAAAATAATTTTTTATGAAAAATTTAGAATCGTTTGAAAACTTCAAAAATGAAGAAGTAGTGAACCAAGAAGCCACATTAGGTGGAGAACTAGTTAATTGCCGATGGACGGACGGCACAAATACTGGGGATGACTTATATGATACAGTAGCTAGAATAGTAATTTATCTTTGATAATTTGAATAAAGTGGAATGCCCCATTTGGTACAAGTAGCTAGGTATAAAAAGCCTATTTACTAGTACTTAACTTTAAACAAAATTCTTGTGATGAAGCCAAAATTAGGCAAAGTAGATATTCACTTAAGACTAAATACAGTCTCTGATGGGCAAGAAGTTCCCAACAAATAGATTGACTGAAATACAGGTGCTGCTAAAATTAACAATCACGATGAGGTTACTAATTCTAACAATTTTAATTACGAGTTCAGTGCGCGATACCTATTCACAGTTCGGCTACTATCCTGTTAAACCAATTGAGATTAGTGATGAAGAATATAGAAGAGGCCGCTTAATGCTAGAAAATACTTTTCAGCAAGTAGAAAATACAAAGCGAGAATCTTATGCATATTACTGGAACATAGCTACAGCTTACGTAGTAATGGGGCAACCGAAAGACACTGTTTTTAATTTTCTATTAAAGTCAAAAGAAGTTGATAAGTCCATGTTTTGTCAAATTGCCTCGCTTAACAGCAAAAGGCTTCGAGGAATTGAAAATACATCTTTTTATAAAAAACTTGGAGATCAATACAAAAAACTAATAGAAAGTTGTTCATCGGAACAAGCAAAGCCCGAAAAACAGGTTGATATTTTAACCTATTCTAAAGAAGGAGGATTTAATTTTGACTTAGTCAAAGAATTGGATAGGATTAGCAAGTTGGATCAAAAGTATCGCTTCGACCAGTATGATCCAGTTTTGCAGACACCATTGGATCAACAAAATATGAAGGATATTGAAAAGGTTATTAGTAAGTATGGATATCCTGGTAAAAGTCTTGTTGGAAAGCAATATGACTACATCGCCTGCTCAATCATTCAACGATCCAATAGCATGGAATATTGGGACAAATACTTACCTCTCGTTAGTGACGCTGTGAAAAGTGGCGAGCTAAGTGATGTAAACCATCT
>JAYVPS010000034.1:0-9796 GCA_043757225.1 Cytophagales bacterium
CCCTTCGGGACGTATCGCGGGTAGTAGGGGTGGAAATAAATTGAAGACAGCGTTCCATAGGAACGCCTCGTAAATCCGCGACAATTTGGAATGCACCCAGCCCAAGGTTCTTCGTATTTTTTGATTTGAGAGTAGACAAGGAATAGTTAGTCTGGGATGCCCTTCCTGAGTCGTCATTGCAGGAGGAATTACGGAAGCGATTGCCTCACTTGTCTGAAGAATTGTTTACGGTGTATTTACGTGATCTATAATAATTTTGTCTAGTTCTTGACTTGTAAACCCAAGCTTTCCTGCTACCATTTTGATTAATTCCAATTCTGCTGGGGCAAACTCGCCATCAACCTTTGCGAGAGAGATCATTTGATCAAGCTGTTTTTCACGATCCTTATTGTTTTGAGGAATGAGATAAATATATTCGCTAGCCTTACTTATCATAAAGTTTAAACGATCCAATGGAATTTCCCATTCAAAAGCAATCTTAGAAAGGGCTACTTGTTCAATATGTTCTATTTTACCATCGGCCGCACTAAGCGATACAAGGTTACGAAAGTGTTCTAGTCGGATTGGATCAAGCATTATTTATACATTAAAATGGTGAAAAGTGAGATCTATCATTTTTAGGATGGTAATTTACAAACAATCACCTTAACCTCCTACTGCTATGTAAATAGGTTTTTTTTACGTTTTAGCATATTCAGTATTATTTTGTTGAGTTATTTAATTGCGATCGTCAAATGATTATATTGTTACTTCAATCTTTTTGAATACTATTAACGATTCAACCTTTTTACATTATGGACAATTTAAAAATTGCAGGTACAGATGAAACCCCAGCGGTTGTTCTAAATATCGAAAAGGGGATATTCGAGATATCAGGGCGGTCTCTACCTGAGGACTCTCCTGAATTCTACAATCCATTGCTCAAATGGATTAAGGAATATGCAAAGAATCCCAATCCAACAACAATTTTTGTTTTTAAACTCGAATATTCGAATACATCCTCATCAAAGTTAATACAAGATGTAATGTTAGCACTTGAAAATGTCAAGGGTATTAGAATCTCCTGGTATTATCAAAAGGATGATGAAGATATGGAGCAAGCAGGTCATGAGTTTTCTGAACTTGTTAATATACCATTTGAATTTGTACTATATTGATTGGAATCCTTAGAACAAATGATATTTGAAGAATGCTTTAAACCAGACAGTTTGATTCCCAAATTGTCTTATTTAGTGCCAAAGAAAGAATTGTCGATTAATAAAGCCTTTGTAAGAACTGGTTTCTAAGATCCAATTGCCGCCAAGTTCCATTTTTGGTTTGATTTCGTGGTTAACTTTATGTCTTCTGCAATGATGGCCTGGTTTTAGGGGTGCCGTTATTAGGTAGTATCATGAGGACACATTTTAAGTAATTACATTGCATTAGAAAAATACTATTTGGTGAAATTTTTCTCGCGTGATTCTGAATCTGACTGGGGGCTTTTGACATGGCCTGTGCTGATGATTATTTTAATCAGCGGATCTCTCATTTCATACTATTTACGAAACTTCACCAGCTCATTTTTACTATACCTCCCGCTGTCCCTTTCTATCGTTATGATTCATTGGTTTGGGCTACGAGTACTCTTTCTTTCTTATTTCAATGCAATTTTCACCCTTCTTCTATGGAAAGCTCCTGGAGGATTGGATCACATACTTCTTACTGCAACACACGAACCTGTGGTCAGTTTCGTTTCCTACTTTCTGTGCCAGAATCTCATTAGTAACTCCAACGGATTATCAGACACGTTTTCTTTTGCAAGATTTACTATACTTGGGATTGCTGTGCCTGATCTTGTCAATTCTCTATATACCTATCACTACAGCTTCATAAATGGGAACTTAGAAAAAGTTGCTCTCCTTTGGTTGTCAGATTTTATAACAATCGTCTCTATTGCTATTCCATTATTGCACTTTTTTCGCCCGTCCCCTTTTGGCAAGGTTTTTAAAGTAGTGGGGCATGATGATGCAAAAGCGCCTCTTAGAGAGGGAAGAAAACAAATTGGCATCAAAGAACTTGTAGCCATCACGCTTCTCTTTACAGCACTCAGTTTCGTTTTGGACTTTGAGAAATATTGGTTCTTATACGGAATTGTTGCCACCATATTGGCAGTTCGAAATGGCTTTGATACAGTGGTGCTTGCTAATCTTATTATTTTTATTTTTAATTACATTTTTCCTTTTATAAATGTTCACAGCCTGATTGCTCAACCTGCTGCATCCTATCAATTACTGAACGTACACTTAGGTATGGGCACTATGCTTTTTACCTCATCCATGATTGGTAGGGTAATTACGGATCTAAAAAGGACAGAATTCGCGTTATCAGAAAAGCAAAGACAAATCGAAAAGGCTAATCAGAAACTTACATCGGCCAACAGTGAAATGGATCGGTTTGTTTATAGTGTTTCTCACGACATCAGCGCTCCATTAAAATCCATTAAAGGGTTGATTTCTCTTGGACGATTAGAAAAAATAGAATTCCCCTATCTCAAAGAACTCGATGCCAGTGTTCAAAAGCTCGAGGATTTTATTGGTGAAGTATTGGATCATTCCCGAACAAATCGTAAAGAGATTCAGTTGGAAGAAGTTGATATTAAAGAGTTGATACTAGGTATTACAGACAATCTCAAATACATTGAAAATTATAACACTATTAATTTTATTCAGAATATTGACGAGCAATTTATCAGGACAGACAAATTTTTGCTTAAAGTTATAGTGAGCAATCTTCTTTCCAATGCTATTAAGTACCAAAAAAAGAGAACCGAAGAAGAGTGTGAAATAAAAATAAAGTCGTGGAGGCAATTGGGAACAGTCTGTGTTCAAATAAGTGATAACGGAGAAGGAATTGCACCTTCTTATCGGGATAAGATTTTTGAAATGTTTTATAGAGGCACTACTAATTCAACTGGCTCCGGTCTTGGATTGTTTATTGCAAAAGAAGCGGCCGAAAAGCTTCAAGGCGCAATAGAGTTTACCAGCGAGTATGGAGTTGGGTCGGTGTTCACCGTTTCCATACCTGACTAGCATTGTACAATTATTGGAGGAACTAATTTTTCCTTATTCTGACATGGGCTTGTGCCATCATAACAAGAACACTTCAATAGTTGTGACCTGCTAATAGAAAGAGTTGGTACTATTCATTCATTTAAGCAGGTTTTGGAAAATGAGCCAGCTTTTTCAACAGTAAAATAAATTAGTAGACAGATTTGTCTATTTCATTCCTTGTGCTTACATTTGTTCCCGATGACGAGCAAATCACCTAAAAACCGAATTTTAGAAACAGCATCCAGATTGTTTTATGCGCAGGGCTATAATGCAACGGGCATAAATCAAATATTAGACGAGGCAAAAGTAGCAAAGGCAAGTTTGTACAAGCATTTTGGCTCTAAAGATGAGTTGGGAATTGCCTATATAAAAGCTTCAAGAGAAGCCTGGTTTGATGCTTTAAATAGTTTTTTGGAAAAAAAATCTACTTCTACTGAAAAACTTTTGAGCTGTTTTGACTTTTTAGAACAGAATCTTCGGCTGAACAATTATAGGGGCTGTCGTTTCATTAATTTATTAGCAGAGGTCTCAGAGCAAAATGCGGAAATGAGAAAGGAAATTCTTGGCCATAAGACCAACCTTCGTTCATTCTTTAAAAAGCTAGTCAATGAGATAGTTGAAGATAGAACTATCGCAAATCAAATTGCTGATGGTGTTCTTTTACTTTTTGAAGGAGCAGTCGTAGAAAGTAAAATACACCTTGATGCTTGGGCAGTTAAGACAGCAAAAAAAACCGTTCACATTTTGTTAAACAATACGGCCTAAAAAATTTTAATCAAAAAATAGACAAATTTGTCTATTTTGTTTTTATAACTAAATCAAAAACTAAAAAATGAACAAAATCAACCCAATTCAGATGAAAGATGCTTCAGAAGCGTCACAAGCAGTTTTAGAAATTGTAAACAAGAAATTAGGGCGAATTCCTAATATGTATAAAGTAATGGCAAACTCTCCTGCCGTGCTTGATGCATATGTAAAATTAAATGGCTCTTTAAGTACAGGCGCCATTGGAAGCAAAATGGCTGAATTGATTGCGTTGGCTACTGGAGAATACAACAGTTGTTCCTATTGCCTTTCAGCGCATACCTTTTTAGGAGGTAAAGTAGGGTTAACAGAAAAGCAGATAGACGATTCTAAAAATTTTCATTCAGAGGCTGAAAAAATTGATGCAGGACTTCAATTTGTAAAAAAATTATTGATAAACCCGAACGAAATTTCTTCCGATGACATTGCTCCTTTGAGAAATCACGGCTTTACAGATGGTGAGATCCTCGAAATAATTGCAAATGTCATTCGTAATATGTTTACTAATTACGTGAATATTGTTTCAAATACGGAAGTTGATTGGCCTGTAATTGTTAACCCTTTACATACTGAAACTAAATAAAAATGAAAACTGAAAAAATACTCGCCCCTCCATTTACGATGGAATCAGCTTTGGAAAAAGTGCAAATGATCGAAGACACCTGGAATACAAAAGATGCTGATGCTGTAGGTCGTTCATGCACTAATGAAACCGAGTGGAGAGATAGAACTGAATTTGTAACTGGTAGAGATGAAGTGAAACGATTCCTTCAGCATAAATGGGAAGGGAAATTGGATTATAAGATAAAAAGGGAGTTGTGGGGGTTTCGCAATAATCGCATGGCTGTGCGTTTTGAGTATGAATGGCGTGATACTACTGGGCAATGGTTTCGAAGCTACGGAAATGAATTGTTGGAATTTGACGAGAGTGGATTAATGCTAAAACGATTTGCAAGCGTCAACGATTTGCCTATTCCATAAGGTGATAGAAAACTGAATTAGTATTTTTTGCACTTTGTTTGAGTTTGCGAGGAACGAGCTAAGTAAAGAGGTTTACCAGTAATGGGCAATCAATTGGATTGAGTCGAGAATTATTTCTGCTCAAAAGCTGTTTATCATCAGCGAATTGACCTCTCGAGATATTTTTAACTGGCGGGTGATAATTTTCACATTCTGGTATAAAGGAATAACTAACTTTGTTTTCCATGCAAAACATTACAGACGACACGCTTCTTAACCAACTAAAAACCGAAACCAGTTCCTCATTTGAGTTGCTTTATAAATTCTATTTCCCTTCGATTGCTTCGTATATTAAACAGAACAAGGGCAACAATCAGGATGCGGAAGATATTTTTCAAGAAGCGATTATTGTATTGCTTCAAAAAGTTAGACGAGCGGATTTTATTTTAACATCTTCCCTCAAAACCTATGTGTATGCAATCGCCAAGAATCTTTGGTTAAAACGCTTACGAGACAACAAGGTAATAAGTGTTGATATTGAATTGCAATATGAGTCTTACCAAAGCGAAGTAGAAACTCTTAGTAGTGAGTTTCAACCGGAGAAACCGAAGGAGGAGCAAGTTGAAAATTGGTTACAAAAAATTACACAACACTGCAAGCATATTTTGAAAGCTATTTTCTTTTACCAAGAGCCTATGGATAGTCTGATGATAAAAATGGGCTGGAAAAATAAACATACAGCAGCCAATCAAAAATATAAATGTCTCGAACAAATCAAAGTGGTGAAAGAAAGTGAGGCAATTAAGCTTCTTTGAATAATTTCATAGCTAATAACCCATTCTCTAAAGCCACGAAGGATCGCGAGGCTGCAGCTACCACTTCAGCTAGTTCTTCTAATACAACACCAAATCGTTTTGCTAAGCATGCCTTTTCAGGAATAAGGGTATTGCGTAACTGAGCCACCGCAATCCCCCAAGTAGCCAAAAATAAATTCAAAATAGTATTGGGTGATAATTTAATGTTGTTGGTATCAATTGTCAAAATTATAAATCAAATGACAAACAAAGACACATTATCACTCAACTTATTGCTATTGGCAATTTTGACAACTACAACAATTTTTGCAAAACCAAAAACAGACAACATGAAAATCAAGCCGCCACAGACAGCTCCAATATTCACGATTGAAGATGTAAACGGAAACTCCATCAACCTTGCTGACTACAAAGGCAAGAAAGTGATGCTGACTTTTTACCGCAATGTCGGTTGCCCGGTTTGCAATCTTCGCTTTCATGAGCTACAAGTACAATCGGACTATTTTAAATCAAAAGAGTTGGTATTGCTTGCGGTGTACGAAAGCTCTACCGAAAGCATGAAGCAATATCTTGAAGGTGAAAGTCCTTATGCGAAAATGATTCCCAACCCCGACCAAAGTTTGTATCAGCTTTATGACATTGACAGAAGTATGGGAAAGGTGATGAAAGGAATGTTTCACGGGGCAATGGGGAAAATGAAGCAGGGCAAAAGACTATTCAAGAAAAAAATCAAACAAGGTGGAAATAGCAACCGAATAGGTGCTGACTTCCTTATTGATGAAAGCGGAAAGGTAGTGAACGCCTATTACGGCAAATTTATAGGCGACCATTTATCAATTGAAAAGATTAAATCATTCTTAAACTAATATCAAGACAATGAAGACTAAAACAAAAATTATTCTGAGTGTAATTTCGGTGGCCTTAACTGCAATGTGTATTTATCATTTCTTTGGCTAACGAAGAACCATCACTAAATAAAATAAAAGTGAAAGAATCTGTAAATGTTTGGGGAATAAATGAGTTTAAAGGGGACGGAGTTAGTTGCCCGATTATTCTGGCCAACTTACCTTGGTATAAGAAAGCACTTCTCTTCTTTTTTAGATTTGGTATTTGTCCGATGTGTATTACTATGAGCTTGGCTTATAACCTTGCGAAACCATTTAAGAAAATGGCTGCCAGATTTAGAGACTAATAGTAAAGGAAGATGCTGCTAAATGACATAGACTTTTTAGCAACATCTTCTTTTATTTGATATGGGAAAAGTAATTAGGACAAGGTCGTTTTAGATTGAAACAAAATTGTCTTTTCCTCCTAGTCAATTGCTTTTAAGTCAACCTTTTCTGTTACTAATTCCAATCACATAACATCTCCAATTGAAATGGCGCTCACTTGTTTTTGTTTTACAAGCTCGTTGAATTTTGGCACCTTATCAGTCATCACTTTATTTAACAGGTTCAACTGTTCGTCAATTTTTTCTGTGATCTCTTTGTGAACTACCTTCACCTGCTGAGAAGGACGATAGTCACCACCATCAACTTCAGATGCTAATGCACCTAATTTGTTGTTCAGGCGCACGGGGTAATTGAGTGGATCTTGGCCGCTTTTATTTTTAGTTTGGTAGAGAGCTTCTTCAATTTTCTTCATGTCTTCTAAAATTGATTTTGCCATTTCGTTGACCTCTTTCATTTCATCTTTGCCCTTCATTGGTTCTGTTACTCGATTGATCTGCTCTCGCGCTGTGCGGATTCTTTTTATCGCTTTATGGGTGTCAGTCAGTTTATCACGAACGGCAATGGAAAAGTCAAACTGTTCTTTAATGTCTGCCATTGTCCCGCTGGTACGTGGATCCTTTAAAATTTCAAAATCAATTTCTTGAGTTTTTCCATTTACTGATAGGCGGGCTTTATACATTCCCGGCATGGCCTTAGGACCCGTGAGTGAAGCGGCCCACATAATCAACCCTTCAAAACCTTCGGCATCAGCATAACGCATATTCCAGATAAATTGGTTGGAGCCTAGCTTTACTTTCAGTTGCTCTTCTTTCGCTTTTTTATCCGGCTTGGTTGCAAATCTTTTTATCAGTTTTCCGGAAGCTTCCAAAATCTCTAACGATGCATTTATGTTGAGAGTGTCTTTTATAAAATAATGAATCACTACTCCGTTGGGATGATTCTTCCCTTCTGTTTTTGACTCCCCTCGTCTTCCTGCCTGTCCACCATTCATGCGATAACTGGGCATGGGCTTGAAAAGATGAACATTGCTGGTAGCAGCCACTTCATTCAATTGATGTAATAGAGTAAGATCATCGATCAACCAAAAACTTCTTCCTTGTGTAGCCGCAATCAGGTTATCATTTTTTATAGTGAGATCGGTAATAGGAACAAGAGGAAGGTTAAGTTGAAACGGTTTCCAACTGGCACCATCATCAAAAGAAATATACATGCCAAATTCTGTGCCTGCATAAAGTAAGCCGGGCCTTTTAAGGTCAGCGCGGATCACACGAGTGAAATGACCAGGGTCAATACCATCTGTAATTTTTGTCCAAGTTTTTCCATAATCTTTTGTCTTGAAGAGATAGGGACTATAGTCACCGGATTTATAACTTGTGGCGGCAACGTAAGCACCGCCTTTCACAAATGGATCAAACTCCACACTGTTAATCATGGTCCATTCTGGCATGCCTGCAACGGAGAGTTTGTCCCATTTTTTTCCACCGTCACGAGTGATATGGAGCAATCCGTCATCTGACCCTGCGAGAATTAAATCTTTCTCATAAGGTGATTCTGCAACAGCGAAAATAGTGCAGTAGTATTCAACGGCAGTATTATCTTTTGTAATTGGCCCACCAGAAGGCCCTAGCTTGCTTGGGTCGTTTCGAGTTAAGTCCGGACTTACCAATTCCCAACTTTCGCCCCCATTGGTAGAGACATGCAGATGCTGAGATGCTGCGAATAATTTTTTTGAATCGTGAGGAGAAAAGAAAATTGGGAAGTTCCATTGAAAGCGATACTTGGCCCCCTCAGCGCCATGTCCCATTGGGTTATCTGGCCATGCATTGATGCCACGCTCTTCCCCTGTGCGATGATTTTTGCGGGTAAGAAATCCATCATAACTTCCTCCATACACAACATCATTATCGGTAGGGTCAACTGCAATGTGTCCACTTTCGCCACCAGCGGTAGGTTCCCAGTCACGCTCACCAATCGAAAAACCATCCGTACGATGCGCCACGCGCTGCGTAGAATTATCTTGTTGCGCGCCATAAATCCGATAAGGGAAATGATTATCTGTAGTAACCCGATAATATTGCGCAGTTGGTTGATTGTGATCAGTAGACCAATTTTCACCACCATCAAACGAAATGTTTGCACCACCATCATCCGCAATGGCCATGCGCTGATTGTCTTCGGGTGCAATCCATAAATCATGATGGTCGCCATGCGGGGCGTTGTAAGGTTGGAATGTTTTTCCACCATCTTTGGATTTATGGTAGGAGACATTCATAACATACACAATGTCTTCATCTTTAGTATCGGCATAAATTTTAGAATAGTACCAGGCGCGCTGACGCAAATTTCTGTCGTCATTCATTTTTTTCCAAGTTTGGCCTGCATCTTCTGATCGGTAGACGCCCCCATTATCATTTTCAATGATGGCATATACCCGGTTGGAGTTGACTGGTGAAACAGCGACACCGGAAATTCCCCAGAGGCCTTTCGGCATCCCTTCATTGGCAGAAATGTTTTTCCAGGAATCTCCACCATCGGTGCTTTTATAAAGTGCAGAGCCTTCGCCACCACTTTCTAAACTGTAAGGCGTCCTCTTGATTCGCCAAGTTGACGCATACAGCACTCTTGCATTGTTAGGATCCATGCAAAGATCAACAGCACCTGAGCTTGTGTTGGCAAATAAGATTCGTTTCCAGTTTTTGCCACCATCTTCGCTGCGGTAAATGCCACGCTCTTCAGAAGGTTTGAATAAATCTCCCATCACAGCAGCATAAACCAACTCCGGGTTTTTGGGATGAATGCGAATGCGTGGAATGTGTTTACTGTCTTTCAATCCTGCAAAAGCCCATGTTTTGCCGGCATCAGTTGATCGCCAGATACCATTGCCGAATGATACATT
>JAYVPS010000035.1:0-9786 GCA_043757225.1 Cytophagales bacterium
TATCACTTGGAAAGAAACGGTAGTGCCAAAATGATCTTTTTGGATCTTTCGATTCAGGTTTCGAAATTGATCAAACCATAAATTTCTTATTTTTGCTCCCAAATTCTACTTAAGCTAAGATTTATGAACAAATCTCTTTTTGTTATTGTCCTTATCATGGCAACACTTGCCACGGGTTGCGCACAAAAGTCAGACTATGTAATTACCATTAAAACCATTAAAGGTGATATGGTCGCTATACTATACGATGAAACACCCAAGCACAAAGCCAACTTCATCAAGCTGGTGAAAGAACATTATTTCGATAGTCTTCTTTTTCATAGAGTAATAGCGGGATTTATGATTCAGGGGGGCGATCCGGATTCAAAGAAAGCAAGTCCTGGCCAACCATTGGGTGCTGGTGGACCTGGTTATACAGTTGATGCTGAATTCAATCCCAAATTCTTCCATGAGAAAGGAGCCTTCTCAGCCGCCCGCTTAGGCGACCAGCAAAACCCTACCAAAGCTTCAAGCGGAAGCCAGTTTTATATTGTGCAAGGCACGGTTATCCCTGAAGCTAATATGGATGATTTGAAAATTGACCAAATGAAATTAAATAGTTGCTTTCGCCAAATTATGCAAAACCCTGCCAACCAACCAATGATTGATTCACTCAATGTGATTTATACAAGCGGAGACATGGAAGGCTATAAAAGAAAAATCTTTGGCTTAGTTCCACGCATTGAAAAAGAGACCGGAATAAAAGTAACCAAAGATGTATCACCGGAAAAAATTAAAGCCTACACAACCGTGGGTGGTGCACCTCACTTAGATGGCGATTATACCGTATTCGGAAAGGTGATTAAAGGCCTAGAAGTGATTGATATTATCGCTGCTGTGCAAAGTGCAAATGATCGGCCGCTGGACGATATAAGAATGTTTGTAACAGTAGAAGAAATGTCCAGAAAGAAAATTACTAAGGAATACGGTTACGTTTACCCGGAAGTAAAAAAATGAGAATACTCGTCACCGGATCCAACGGTCTGCTAGGGCAAAAACTAGTCGAGTTACTTTTGACCAAAGATGACTACCTTATTGCCACTGCAAAATCAAAACTTGCCATTGACTTACCCAAAGGCGAATTTCATTCGCTGGACATCACCAACGTGAATGAAATTGAAAAGGTGATACAACAATCAAAGCCGGACGCAATCATCAATACCGCTGCGATGACACAAGTGGATCATTGTGAAACCGAACGCGAAAAGTGTTGGGCTAACAATGTAACGGCTGTCGAAAGCCTAGTGAAGGTTTGCGAAAAAACAAAAACGCACCTGATTCATGTATCAACCGATTTTATCTTTGACGGAACCCGAGGACCGTTAGATGAATCAGAAAAGCCTAACCCGCTTAGCTACTATGGAGAGAGCAAGTTGGCTGCCGAAGTAGCAATTCAAAAAAGCAATATCGATTGGGCGATCTTACGTACGGTACTAGTTTTTGGCGTTACTAAAGATATGAGCCGCTCAAACATTGTACTATGGGTGAAGAAAAGCCTGGAGGAAGGCAAGGTAATCAATGTGGTAAATGATCAATGGCGCACACCTACCTTAGCTGAAGACCTGGCAATGGGTTGCTACTTAGCTGCCACCAAAAAAATAAAAGGAATTTATAACATCTCAGGAGATGAGATGATGACTCCTTACGACATTGCAATTAAAACCGCAGATTTCTTTGGTTTAGATAAATCCCTCATCCAACAAACCGATTCAACAAAATTTAAACAGCCTGCTGCTCGCCCACCCAAAACTGGTTTTATTATCGATAAAGCCAAAAGAGAATTGGGTTATAAGCCGCATAGCTTTGTAGAAGGTCTTGGGGTTTTAAAATCAGGCATTAGCGCAAGACTCTAGTCTTAAGACTTAAGACTAGAAATAAGCCAAAATCCTTCAAAAACCTTTGAAATTGAGTTTTCCCTTTTCAAAATTAATTTTACCTTTGCACACCTTTTTTAAAGGATGAATTGTCCTATGGTGTAATGGTAACACTGCAGATTTTGATTCTGCCTTTCTAGGTTCGAATCCTAGTAGGACAACCAATCAAACCCGCTGGAAAGCCATGCGGGTTTTTAGTTTAAATATGGCAGTAAAAATATTTTCCGGTCGCGCTACTACCTACTTAGCTGAGAAAATCGCCCATGCCTATGGAGAAACGCTGGGCAAGGTTGACTATCAGCAATTTAGTGATGGTGAAATGTCTCCATACATCGGAGAATCCGTACGTGGCCATGATGTATTTATTGTTCAATCAACTTTTGCTCCTGCGGACAATTTTATGGAGTTGTTGCTAATGATTGATGCCGCCAAACGAGCCAGTGCCCTCAATGTCAACGTCATTATCCCCTACTTTGGCTATGCCCGCCAAGACAGAAAAGACAAACCACGAGTTGCTATTGGCGCTAAACTCATTGCGAATTTGTTAACAGCAGCGGGTGCCGATCGCATTATGACCTGTGATTTGCACGCAGATCAAATTCAAGGCTTTTTCGATATTCCAGTCGATCACTTAGACGGCAATTACATCTTTGTTCCATACCTGAAGTCTTTAAACTTGAAGGACATTATGTTTGCCTCGCCTGATGTTGGCGGTATCAAGAGGGCACGCAGTTTTGCTAAATTCTTTAATGCCGAGTTGGCTGTCTGCGACAAATACAGAAAGGAAGCAAACAAGGTAGAGTCGATGCGACTTATTGGCGAAGTAGAAGGTAAGGATGTGATTTTGGTAGATGACTTGGTAGATACAGGTGGCACTTTGTGCAAAGCGGCTGCTTTGTTGAAAGAGAAGGGCGCTAATTCGGTGAGAGCAATCTGCACCCACCCAGTACTTTCGGGCAAAGCGTATGAAAATATTCAGAATTCTGACTTAGAAGAAATTGTTGTTTCGGATACAATTCCTTTGAAGCAAGCCGTTTCAAAAATAAAAATATTGAGTGTCTCTGATCTTTTCGCGAAGGCGATTAGAAAAATTCACGATCACGAATCTGTCAGTTCATTATTCATCCGTTTGTAATCAATTTTAAATTAAACCAATAAACAATTATCAATTATGAAAACCATCGAGATTATAGGGTATCGAAGAGCAAATCTCGGCAAGAACGATGCTCAAAAAACCCGTGAAGAAGGCAATGTGCCTTGTGTACTTTACGGAGGAGAAGGGCAAGTTCATTTCCATTCGCCCGTTATTTTGTTCCGCGATTTGTTGTACACCAACGAAGCTCATTTTGTTCATTTGAACATTGAAGGTGAAGAGTGCCAAGCGATCATGCAAGAAGTTCAGTTTCACCCTGTAAGTGAAATTATTTTGCACGTAGATTTTTTGCGTATTAGTGAAGATCGCAAAATTAAAATGGACATCCCTACCCGCTTAACAGGTCAGGCTCCGGGCGTTGCCAAAGGAGGCGCCTTGGTTCGTAAGCGCGCTTCATTAAAGGTATTTGCACTTCCAAAAGACATGCCTGACCATATTGATGTTGATTGTTCAGCATTGGATTTTCACCATGCCGTTAAGGTAGGTGATATGAAAATGGCCAATTTAGAATTCGTAGATCCACCAGCTGCTGCTATTGCTTCCGTTGAGGTTCCTCGTTCTGCTAAATTAGCCGAAGAAACCGCTGCCGCTACGCCTGCTGCCGGAGCTGCTGCAGCTACGCCTGCTGCCGGTGCCGCTGCACCTACTGCCGGTGATGCCAAGAAAACAGAAGCACCGAAGAAAGAAGAGAAAGGAAAGAAATAGTATCACTTTAAACAAAAAATCCTCTGGCCTCAATTCCGTCAACTGTCGGAATTTAGATCGGGGGATTTTTTGTTTCTTTATAGCTATGAAATACCTGATTGTAGGGCTTGGGAATATCGGCCAGGAATACGAGCTCACCAGACATAACGTTGGTTTTTTGACCCTTGACAGGATTGCAGACAATCACAAAATAAATTTCTCCACGGATCGCCTTGCCGACAAAGCAGAATTAAAATACAAAGGCCGGCAGTTGCACTTTATCAAGCCTAACACCTTCATGAACTTAAGTGGAAAAGCTATTGCTTATTGGCTTCAAGACTTAAAAATCAATAGAGAAAACCTATTGGTAATCGTTGATGACCTTGCGCTCCCCTTTGGCCGTTTAAGAATGCGTACGAAAGGAAGTGCTGCCGGTCATAATGGATTAAAAAATATTGAATTGGTACTGGGTGGACAAGATTATTCTCGATTACGCATTGGCATTGGAAACGATTTTAGTAAAGGGCAGCAGGTCGATTTTGTGCTGAACAATTTTAGTCAGGAAGAATTTAAACAACTGCCACCGATTATGGACAAAGCAGCTGAAATGATATTTTCATTTTGTGCAATTGGCGCTGAGCGAACGATGGGCCTTTTTAATAAATAAATCGTATGAAATTATTCCTCTTGTTCATTGGTCTAAGTTCCATTCTTTTGGCAAGCTGTGACAACCCTCCAAAAAAGAAACTGGTTTGGTCAGATGAATTTGACCATCCTGGAGTTCCTGATTCCAGTAAATGGAGTTATGATTTGGGCGATGGCTGCCCAAAGGTGTGTGGATGGGGGAACAATGAATTGGAATACTATACCAATCATTCAAAAAATATTCGGATTGAAAATAATCATTTGGTAATAGAAGCCGACAAAGAATATGGGGGTGGAAAGCTCTACTCCTCTGCAAGAATCATTTCTAAGTATAAAGGTGATTGGCTCTATGGTCGGATTGAAGTGAAAGCTAAATTACCAAAGGGCAGAGGCACATGGCCGGCTATCTGGATGCTCTCTACAGACTGGAAATATGGTGGCTGGCCAGCGAGCGGAGAAATTGATATCATGGAGCACGTGGGTTTTGATCCGGGCATTATTCATGGAACGCTACACAGCGATAAATACAATCACATCAAACAAACACAGCAAGAAGGAAAAATTTTGATATCAGATTGTATGGACGCCTTTCATATTTACATCGCAGATTGGAAAGAAAATCAAATTGACCTTTACGTGGATGATAAACTCTATCATTCTGTTATAAGAAATCCTTCTGACAAGCAAGATGGTTGGCCTTTTGACCAGCGTTTTCATTTAATTATGAATCTAGCGGTGGGAGGAAACTGGGGAGGAATGAAAGGGATAGATGAATCTATCTGGCCCCAGAAAATGGAAGTTGATTATGTGAGGGTTTATCAATAGTCTACGCGCGTTTCATTTCCTGCAACTTATTTCTCTCCGTCTGTAACTCGCGAGAGAGTTTCTTTTCTTTCTCCAACGACTTTCGTTTGTATTGTTCATATTCATCAGCAAGCAGTGTGTTAGATTCAGTTTTTTCCTTTACGGAATGATCCATCAATCTCATTCTGCCAAAAAGTAACCCAATGATGACTATTAACCCGACTGTAATTAACGTAATCAACGTCACAAAAAAGGCCTTGTGTAGACTGATACCGAAAAAGGAAATATGGGTACTATCATAGACGATCTCCTTGACTGATGCGTTTACCGTTTTAATAGAATCATTCACAGCCTTTACCTGACTTTTCAAGAGGGCAATTGATTCTTGTGCGCTCTTGATTTCCATTCGCTGTTTTCGTACGGAATCCATTGTCATCTTCCAAAAGCCATCCAACGCCACTTCCTTAATCACTTTATAATCCTGAAAAGTTTGAGAAGTAGTTTTCATTTGAAGGTAACGATTATTAAGATCGAGATTTTCAACTTTGGGACTATTTGTAGGTTGGGAACTCGCAAAGGATGCAGCTGCTAAAAAGAGACTTGTAAGAATGAAACTTTTCATAGTCGAATTTAAATTATCTAAATCTAAAGGTACTTAAAAATTGAGCAAAGCATCTTTACACTCTATGAGCATACATTAAAGTCGATTCTATATAACCAATTTTCGATAAAATGAGAATTGACTTAATCCTACTCCTTACGCAGGAATACAAAATCTGATTGGTGAATTTGTACAATTCGACTAAAAAGCTCTTTCAGAAAATGATATTCATTAGAATTGTAAACTGCCTTGGTCAAATTTAAGGCATTGGTCATAATCACTTTATTGGCAAAATTATTAACAGAAAAAATGTATTTGCCTCCTTTCTCTGGAAGGGCAAAAGTAACACTCTTTGGAGCCTCCTCTAATTGGTAGCTAGCTGAGTATTCAACTGTGAGTGTAACTGTTTGACTCAATGGAGCACCAAAATCAACAGGATAAAGTCGCTCATTAGATTTGAAAGGATTAACCTTCCAGCGATCTTGTAAAAATGGATTGAAATAGATTCGATTGGGGTTATTAGTTTCTGAACTAAAAGTGATTTCAAATTTCTCAATCAAAGGTTTTTCAATTTCCTTTAAATTCTCTGATTTATAATCTTTGATCACAGCTCCATTAAACTCACTCTCTAAATTTTTTATATAATCCACTACAGAGCTTGATGATAAGATTTCTTGCCTCCTTTTTGCGGCCTCATAGTCGTATGAGATAATTTGAATCACACCTGTAAAAATTCCTTCTGCATTTAGTATAAGATTAATAGTTGTCGCTATTCTTTGCTTGCCACGTGTTGAGGTTAAGTCTATAAAACCGGAATCTTTACCAGCCAATAATCTACCATTCCCATTAAGGCAGCGAACTGGCAACAACCCAAAGGGCATAAATTTATCAGTCGCATCTAAAAGAAAAACTGCCTCTCCTATTTTAACCCTCGCGATTACATAGTTATATTCGCTAAGAACTGGGAACAAGGAAGAGGAAGGAAGTCCATTACTCCGTGTGGACAGAATGATTGGATCCGCCTCTAAGTCGGCATTTTGCAAGGCTCCTAACAAAATAATATTAATATCCGCTACATTGCCAATCTTAGTTTCTAAAGTCTTTTTAACGCCTTTATCTGTGTATTTGCCCAAAGTCTCGTCCCAGCTAAAAGAGCTTTTAGCCCATTCATAAATCTTCCTTGCCCTTTGTTCAGGGGCATTTTCTCCAACGATCATTGCTTTAACAAGATCATCCGTCAAGCTCTTAGCTTTCTTAAGTTGAGTACCAAAGTCCTCGTGTTGCTTGAGCTCATCTTCCACATCTTTCCATTCTTTAGTAATTCTATCCACCCTTCCATCAAAATGCTTTATCTCTGCTAACTCAAAGTTTATGGCTGATAAAAAATTACTCTTTGCCGTCATGTAATCCTCTTCTTTTAAGGCAGGAATATTCTTAATGCCATATTTAAGAAGCGAACAATCCGCCATACCCGAGCCAAGCGAAAAGCACGATTTTTCTAAGGAAGATTCATTTTTTGTTAATGCTAAAAATCCGCGAAGTGAAACATTATAAGAATAATTCGCTGTAATTCTAGCCCAGAATTCCGAATATTGCTTAGGTATTTCACTCTGAAACTCCCATGGCCAAAAATTAAAAATGAAAGGGGTTTTAATCGTATAGCGAACTTCAATTACGCATCCTTCGCGCACATTGGGAAGCGTAAATTTTAAAAAATCAAAATATGGTGAATTCTTTTCGAAGAAAATATCGCGGATATTGAAAGGGTACTTCTGAATCTTTCCACCCTCCAATAGATAGGTCAATGCCTCTACTGAAACCCATTCTTCTTTTCTTCCTTCACTCTTGCGAAGCGGGATTCTAAAATCACCATAATGGAGGCCCTCTTTAGTTAAGATTTTAATCTTTGTATGATATTCAAAAACCAATTTTCCATCTTCATTATCAAAATAAGCTTCACCAAATTCATTTAAAACCACAGCAGAAGCAGAAGAGTCCAATGGATATTTTACCATCTCCAATTCAGGTAATCTGACTTCCCCAAACTTAAATCCGTTAACCTGAGCGGAAGCAATAAATCCATAACAACTTAAAGCTGCTGACCCTAATAAAAATTTAAAATTCATAGTATTCAAAATCTAACAATTCGACATTTTGCTCTGACCAATAAACCTTCTTTCTCACAATCATTCCATCTATAAAAACTGGACTATAATCTTATATTAACGCTAGCAAAAAAAACCTTATTTTTAGAAGAATACAATGAGCTATCTTAAGAAAAAAATTATCATCAACCTAATTAGTAGCGCGGTAGTTCTTTACTTCGCAATTGCTATAGGCTTCTATTTTTTTCAAGATAGAATCCTTTTTCAATCAAAAGCGCTTAACAAAGAATATATATTTCAATTTTCGCAAAACTTTCACGAATATTTTATACCAACCTCAGATGGTAAAACGCTAAATGCGCTGCTCTTTAAAGCAGATAAACCCGCTAAAGGCTTGATCATCTATTTTCACGGCAACGCTGATAACCTGCAGCGCTGGGGTCAATATGCCGTTGATTATACCCAATTAGGCTATGATATTTTAATGATGGACTATCGAGGTTACGGCAAGAGTACCGGAACTCCCCATGAAAAAATCCTTTATGAAGATGCTACAACTATTTGGGAGTGGGTACGAACTAACTTGCCGCACTCGAGGATTATTATCTATGGTCGATCCCTTGGTTCACCTATCGCTTCCAATTTGGCCATTACTACTCACCCTGATCTACTTATTTTGGAGACTCCTTTCAAAGATATAAGAAGTGTGATCTCTCCCATTCTTATTCCGTGGGCTTATCTTTTTCCCTTGCGTCACCATTTCTCTAACTATGATTTCTTATCCAAAGTAAGGTGTCGAAAAGTAATCATTCATGGCACTCAAGATTGGGTTGTACCGCTCTCCTCTCCCCTACAACTTAAGCCACTGTTGGTGAAAACCGATACATTCGCCATCATTGAAGGGGGTAGTCACAAAAACCTTCGCGACTTTCCCGAATTTCACAAAATATTGAAAAGAGTCTTGAATTGAATAAATTACACCATGGTAGTGCTGATTTTTTTAGGAGTCTTATACGTTTCCATTTGTATTAGCTTTTTTCTTTTCCAACACCTCCTTTTCTTTCGACCGGAAATACTTTCGCATGCCTTTCAATATCAATATTCATTTCCCTTTGAAGAACTTGATTTTGATACAGAAGATGGAGGTCATATTAACGCCATTCATTTTAAAGTACCCAACTCTCGTGGAGTAGTTTATTACCTCAAAGGAAATTCAAAAAGCATTAAAGGTTGGGGCAAGTTTGCTAAAGACTTTGTGGGCAATGGTTATGATTTTTTTATGATGGATTATCGTGGTTTCGGCAAGAGCCGAGGGAAACGAAGTCAAAGCAAAGTTTTTAACGATGCTCAATATATCTATAAATGGTTGAGTGCATCGTATCCGGAAGATAAAATCATTTTGTATGGCCGCTCTTGGGGTAGCGGCATTGCAGCACGCATTGCCTCGTGGAACAAGCCCCATTTACTTATTCTCGATTCTCCCTATTTCAGTTTCTACTACAATATCAACCGCTACCTATTCTTCACCCCCCTTCGTTGGCTTTTAAAGTACGATATCCGAACCGATCAATATTTAAAGACGACAGAGTGCCCCATTCATATCATTCACGGCACGCAGGATAAACTTATTTCATTCGCCCAAAGCGAAAAATTAAAAGCACTCTATCCACAAAAAATATCTTTACACAAAATTGAAGGAGGCCGCCATAACAATTTGCCTGACTTCCCGGAGTTCTTCGAAATACTTTATCAGGTATTGTATGTAAACCCCAATACAACTCGTGGAAATCAAAATTAAATCTTCGTCTGGCTTCACGCGGATTTTTGATATCCTCACTTATCAAAGAGAAAAATATCCAAATGCCTCTGCGCTGAATTCCT
>JAYVPS010000036.1:0-9780 GCA_043757225.1 Cytophagales bacterium
GGTGAAGTAGTTGTTAACTCGGCACAACTAGATGATAAGGTATTGATGAAGTCAGACAGCATGCCTACTTACCACTTAGCCAATGTGGTAGATGATTATCTGATGAAAATCTCTCACGTGATTCGGGGAGATGAGTGGCTTCCTTCTGCTCCTCTACACGTCCTTTTGTACAGAACATTGGGCTGGGAAAATGATATGCCTCAATTTGCACACCTACCCCTTCTTTTAAAACCCGATGGCAATGGCAAGTTGAGCAAGCGCGATGCCGATCAAATGGGGTTTCCTATTTTTCCTCTCAATTGGATTGATCCTAAAACCGCAGAACTTGCCAAAGGCTATAAAGAATCCGGTTACCTGCCCGAGGCATTGCTAAATTTTCTTGCCTTTTTAGGATGGAATCCCGGCACCGAACAAGAAATTTTTAGCCTTCTGGAATTAGTTGAAGCTTTTAGTCTCGAACGAATTGGAAAAGCAGGCGCTAAGTTTGACATTCACAAAGCTCAATGGTTCAATCAACATTATTTACGAGCCAAAACAAATCAAGAGCTTTCCTCCTATCTGATCGAATCCCTACAGGCGGAAAAAATTTCATGCTCAGCAGCTAAAGCGGAAAAAGTTTGTGGTGCTATGAAAGAACGCGTTACCTTCCCACAAGATCTTTGGCTTCAAGGGAAATTCTTTTTCATTGCCCCTACCGAGTTTGATCAGCAAGTAGTTACCAAAAAATGGAATGAGGAGGCAGTGAAAGTATTTACCGAATTTGTAGAGGAAATTAAAAACCTAACTGAGGTAACTGCGGAGGGGGCTAAATCAACTCTTGAAACAGTAACCGCCCGATTGGGAATTGGCACCGGTAAAATTCTGCAGGCTCTTCGCATGTCATTAACAGGTGGCGCAAGCGGTCCGGATCTCATGCTTACCATGGAAATCCTTGGACGGAATGAAATAGTTAGTAGGATTTCTTATGCTATTAACAACCTACCTGTCAAAGTTTCGTAATATCATATTATGTCTAAAAAGGAATCATCTTCAAGCAAGAAACAAGGGAAGCCACGCGTACACAAGGAATTAAGTGGGTTTGAAGTTTCAATTGATCAGTTTGGTGAATTAACATCAAATATGAAGATCGAGAAGATCAACGCGTTTCTAAATAAGAATGTAGATGACAAGAAGCTATTAGAGCGCGAAGAAAAAGAAAGATTAAAAAAAGAAAAAAAGAAAAAATAACTATGCCAAATTCGCACGTTATCGATTATCAAATTAAAGGTGAAAGCATTCAAATTGTAGAAGTAGAATTAGATCCAACCGAAACCGTTATTGCCGAAGCAGGCGCTATGCTTTTTATGGAAGAAGGCATTATGTTTGAAACCAAAATGGGTGACGGCTCTAATCCAAATCAGGGCATGTTTGATAAACTGCTTTCTGCTGGAAGCCGATTATTAACTGGCGAGTCACTATTCATGACCCACTTCAGCAACCGTGGAAATAAAAAGGCAAAAGTTGGATTCTCCGCTCCTTACCCCGGCACCGTTATTCCGGTAGATCTATCACAAAGTCCCAATCATGAATTAGTTGTGCAGAAGGATGGTTTTTTATGTGCTGCTTATGGCACTAAACTGTCGATCGTATTCAACAGAAAAATTGGTGCCGGCCTTGTCGGTGGGGAGGGTTTCATTCTGCAAAAATTGCAGGGGGATGGAAAAGCCTTTGTACATGCAGGTGGTACAGTCATCGAGCGCACACTAAACAACGAAACTTTGCGCGTAGATACTGGCTGCGTAGTGGCCTTTGAATCACAAATAGATTTTGATGTAGAAACTACCGGAAGTTTAAAGTCGATGGTGTTTGGTGGTGAAGGAATTTATCTCGCAACATTAAAAGGAACAGGTAGAATATGGCTTCAATCCATGCCAATTAGAAAACTAGTTCAGGCACTCGCCCCCTATGGAAACAATAGCAGAAAAGAATCAAGTTCGCTGTTAGGAGGATTTCTTGAATCCTGATCGACCAATCCTAAATAATACTACTTTAATTATTTCATTTCAAGTAGAGAAAGATTGGTAAGTTCGTCCGATAAAATTCTACTGAATCGTCCGTTCAATAATGGCAGTATCTCTCGAGGAGATAAGGTAATAATCAATTACCCTGAAAGTAAAATACGCGAATCAGTCACTTGGTGTGGGGCGAATTACTTAACTTTAAAGTAGATAATCGTTTATGAAAAAAATTAAAATAGGGTTGATAAGCGAAGGAAAAAATCCCCCTGATAAGCGTGTGCCCTTTGCTCCGTTGCAGGCCGAGGAAATTGAGCAACGCTTTCCAAACGTAAAAGTGGTTTGTCAGCAGAGCCGGGTCAGGTGTTTTAAAGACGAAGAATACAAAGAGTTGGATATTGAAATCGTAGAAGACGTAAGCGATTGTGATGTATTGATGGGGATTAAAGAAGTGCCGATTTCACAACTTATTGCAAACAAAACCTATCTCTTCTTTTCTCATACTCTTAAAAAACAACCCTACAACCGCAAGTTGTTGCAAGAGGTTTTGAAGAAAAAGATAAGACTCATTGATTACGAAACATTAAAAGACAATCAAGATAATCGCCTTGTTGCCTTTGGCCGATTTGCAGGAATTGTTGGCGCATACAATGGATTGTGGGCTTACGGAAAACGTTACAACCGATTCTCATTAAGAAGAGCTTTTGAATGCTACGATATTAATGATCTAAAGTTAGAAGTACGAAAAATAAAATTGCCTCCACTAAAAATTGTTCTCACCGGAGCCGGTCGTGTTGGCAAAGGGGCAATGGAAACCTTAGATACTGCTGGGATTCGTAAAGTAAACTCACACGATTTCCTAACTCAAATTTTCTTAGCTCCTGTGTATGTCCAACTAAGCAGTGCCGACTATCACACCCGGTTAGAAGGCGGCCATTTCAATCGAGAGGAGTTTCACAAACATCCCGAAAAATACAAATCTCACTTTACAGATTTTGCCAAAGTAGCCGACATACTATTGGCTGGAGCTTTTTGGAATCCAAAAGCCCCGAAATTATTCGAACAAAAAGACATGATGAAGTCGGACTTTAAAGTTAAAATCATTGCAGACATTACCTGCGATATCAATGGATCGGTTCCCAGCACTAAGAAAGCCAGCAGCATTCCTGATCCTATTTATGATTACAATCCACAAACCGATTCTACTGCCCCCGCTCTAAGTAATGAAAAATTTATAACGGTGATGGCCGTTGATAATCTTCCCTGCGAATTGCCAAGGAGTGCGTCTGAGGAATTTGGCCGCGATTTGATCGATCGTATTTTAAAACCATTATTGGGGGAAGACGTAGATGGCATTATCACTCGCGCAACAATGGCCGAAAACGGAAAACTAACACCCGGATTTTCTTACTTGCAAGACTATGTAGATGCCACAATCGAAAATTCTTAAATCAATATCCATGTATCTATATAACGTTACAGTAGGCATAGACAAAGAAATAGAACATGAGTGGCTTGCCTGGATAAAGCAAAACTATCAACCTGCTGTTATGAAAACTGGATACTTTACTGAAACAAAAATCTATCGAATTGTTACACACGATGATCAAAATTCAGTTTCATACAGCCTACAGTTCTTCGCAAACAAAATTGAAAATGTAGTACAATACCTTGATAAAAATACTGCCGGAATTATTGAAGTTCATCGCCAACGATTTAAAGACCGACACGTTATTTTTAACACTCTTCTGGAGGAGGTTTGATCTATTTATTTCCTTTTTAGTAATTTCTCTATTTCAGCCGATTCAAGGCTGCAGTTAATCCATTCATCATCCAGCTTAGGGTTGTATTTCTTATAGAAATTAATAGCCGGTTCATTCCAATTCAATACTTGCCAAAGTATTCCTGAGCACTTTTGCTCTAAGACAAATTTCAAAATTTGCTCAAATAACAATTTACCAATTCCTTTACCTCGTTCGCTTTGAGTTACCACAATATCCTCCAAGTAAAGTCTTTTACCTTTCCAGGTTGAGTATCTGTAGTAGTAAAGTGCAATGCCAACAATAGTGTGATTCTGTTCTGCAACAAAAAAACCAAATATCTGCTCTGGGCCGAAACCGTCCTCCTCCATCCTCTCAACTGTATTTGAGACTTCATCCAAAGCTCTTTCATATTCCGCTAACTCTTTTACCAACGTTAGCACCTGAGGCAAATCACTTTTGACACCCTTACGCACAGTCATATTCTGCTTGATTTTAAAACAAAAAAACCCCGATAAATCGGGGTTTTCTTTATTAAACAAATTTCTATTAAAACTCCCAAAGGTTATGCTCTTTTTCCATCAACCTCATTTCCTCTTCCCATCTTGCAAAAACGGACTCTGAATAAGCACGTCCATTCGCCTCATAAATCTGTTGAATGCTTCTATCATCAGGGTTCTCAACTTTATCAATAATACCGTGGAATAGACGTAGTTTAAAAGCATCTGTAAATGATTTATTCTCAGATGGATTATAACGATTTCTCCATTGAACTCGATCACGATCATCTAAATTCTTGCTATGCAAAGCTTTCTCTACCAGCTTATAGAAATCTTTATAGAAAATAAAGGCAATCGGGTTAATATCAGTAGAGCCCGATTTCTGAGCGAGAATACCAATGTATTGAATATCGTAATAGAGTCTCGATCTCCTTTTATCAAAAATCATATCCTCGATAAGAGTCAATGCTACGATTTGAGATGGTTGATACGTTTCTGTTTGACTACTAGTCAATTCCCACCATTGGTTATCAGAGGGTAAATGACCTACGTTATCGTTTCGTGTTGATTGATAATTCTTACCCTTGTAATTAGCCGTTTCGTTAGTGAAGTAAGACTTTTTCTGATCATAAGAAGGCTCAGCCACCGCTTGATTACTAACTAAAATTTCAGATGGGGCTTTAACATTCTTAACTGAGTCATCATATGCTATCAAACTTCCATTTTGAATGCTGGAAATTAGAAAATTCGCAATGTCAGATTGAGCAGATTTGAATCCTGCATTTTGTTTTTCCTTTAAATCAATCGTACGCCAAATACGAAAGCGATAAAGCTGTTCGTAGAATGGAATTTTCTCCGTTGAGTTAGGATTAATAATAGTGTCTTGCTGCGAAAAACCAGAGAACACTAAGCCAAAAGACAATACTAATATTGATACTATTCTCATTTTTATTTATCTTATCTACCCATGATAAAAGAACCTTCCAATTTCGCGTTGACAGGTTTGTTGTCGGCATCTCCTGGATCCCATGTTGACCGAACCACCTGCACATTAAATATTGAAAAACTGTCTCCAGGACGCAAGCCGTACTTAGTCAATTCAATCGTTCCTGAACTAAGGGTGATCGGTGTCTTGCCCGTAATTTGCAAAACCATGCTTACAATCCTGTAACCAGCATCTTTCTGATTCTGTCTCTTAAACGTTTCGTCTGCTATATCAGGAGTAAATTTGGCAATAGAAGTTCCTGGTGGGACACCTCTTTTTACATCATACTCTCCATTCCCGACCATCAATTTTCCTGAAGGCTTTGGTACCTCTTTCGCCTTAAACTGCTTTACATCAATTTGTGAACCGTTCACACTTACTTTCACATCCATTTGAGGGCGTGATGGGATCAGAACGAATTTACCTGGCCCTTGTTGTACAACCTTGCCTTGATCTGGTGATACACTAAGAGAAATTCCCGAAGCTTCCTCCAATCCTTGAACACTTACTGACATTTCGTTACCGCAATCCAAATAAAGAGTGCTGGCACTTTCTGATTCGAACTTAGCAACTGGCTTAGCTATCTTATACTTTATGACTTCCTCAAAAGGCTTACCTTTTAGGTTAATCTTTACCTTATAAGTAGCATCCGCTAAACCATTTTTGTCATAGGCTCCCGCACCAGCCCTAAACTTAATTTTACCCATTTTGATCCCTGTTGCCGGATCTACTTCAATAGGAAGAGGGGAATTGTTATAAAACATTTCTGGATTCTCACCTGATGCTGCTGCTGCAATAAACAAGTCAGCTTTATACTCCTGACCGGCAACCAGTATGCTTCTCTCTGGTCTTACCATCGGCACAGTCTTGTCAAATTTAATTTGAACGCCTTCAGCCACCGCGTTCAAGCTATCCAATGCAGCGCCTTCATATTCTAACACTTCTGTCTGCATCTGACTAATTGTAGCAACCGCTGCCATCGTAGGCGTTCCCTCGAAAGAAAATTCCAAAAAGTTTTTATCCTTTTGATGAATGTTGTTTTTAAAAACTTCGTAATCAGCAGCCTTTTTTGTCAATCTCGGAAAGGGAACTTTGAGTCCCATTATTTTATTTAAATCAACAACATAACTATTTAATTTTTTCTCATAGTCCAATCCAGTTTCAGGCTTTCGGCTATCTAGCATCAATTCTTCCGCGCGAACTGTATTGGTAACGAGCTCTGATGATTCTATAGCCTTACCATCTGGCTCGGTCTTCATCTTATTCTTTGTCTCCTCGAGTCCGGCAACTGCCTTCTTAGCTAACTCCCGCACTTGCTTTGCTTTTTCTTGGGCGGCTTTTACAGCTTCATCCGTACTGGTGGAACCCAAAACTGCTCCCAATTTTTTCTCATTTTTTACGTTTACTTCTCGAATCAAATCAACCAAGGTTGAATCAATAATCGCGAATTTTTCAAGCACGGCATTATTTACTTGCAATGCCAACAGAGCGGTAAGCACGAGGTACATCATGCCTATCATCTTTTGCCTGGGTGTTTCTTTGCCGCCTGCCATGTTTAGTTACTTTAGGTTGTAAGTATTAAAAATTCAACAGAAAAATCTTAGTTTGTGCTGCCTTTCATAGCAGTGAGCATGCTTCCGTAAACTTTGTTAAGAGCCGTTAAGTTATTTGTTAACGAACCCAATTCAGAAGTAAACTTAGCTGTATTGTCACCTACTTTGGAAAGTCCTTGCATAGCCCCTGTTAAGCTTTCGTAGAACTTGTTCATGTTCTTCACATGAGAATCCGCATCTTTCAACTCCATTTCATAAATGGTATTCAAAGCTGCTAGGTTCTTGGTTACCTTTTGAACTTGGCTATGATATTCACTCGTGTCTTTAGAAGCATCTGCCATCGCACCTACCGCTTTCATCGCTGTGCCATACGATTTATTCATCTCCATTAAAGAAGAAGATGCGGCTTGAACATTTTTAGCATAGTCGTTTGTCGCTACCGCAGCATTCGACAAATTACTCATTTGACTGGCCGAAGTTGCCAAGTTGGTTAATCCCTTTCCTAGATTATCCAACAAGTTTTGGTCTACTTTGGCTGTCTTTAACATCTCATCAATTTTCAAAAGAGGAGACTCGCCACCGGCAGGTCTATTGCTAATTCTTGTTACAGCGACAGGGGCTTCATAATCTTCTGCTAATTCAGGGTAGACTTTAGACCAGTCAGCCTCTGCATGCTTAGGCTCAAAAGCACTTAGAAAAAATATAACCGCCTCGGTTCCTAAACCGAAAATAAGCATCAGGTTAGCTCCCTCCCAGTGTTGAATTTTAAACAATGCGCCAATAATTACAACCGCTGCGCCAATGCCATACACTTTAGGCATGAGGGTTACGAAAATTAAATCGGTTAATCCGCCTTTTTTCTTTGCCATGGTTCTTTAGGATTTAGGGTTTTTCTAGGAGTTTTTTTATAAATATAATGACAGTTTTCAATTATTGAAATTCCGTGCCTGATGAACGGCCTAAATTTGTCATCGCACAACGGAATCCAATGTAAGCACGAGTTGAATCTTTGTACTCATAAGTTCTCGTTCCAGTCTCTAAATAATAGGCCACATCTTTCCATGAACCTCCCCTAATTACCTTCCTGGCATTATATTTTTCTTTTGAATTTCCTTCTTTATCGTAGGCACTCTTATCAATAAACTGAGGATTTAAATCCCATACAGTAGGAACTGAAGCTGGATTAAAGTCATCCAAACACCACTCAGAAACGTTCCCTGACATGTCTACCAGACCATAATCGTTGGGAAAATAGATCCCTACAGGTGAGGTATAAGCAAAGCCATCATCATAATAATTACCACGTCCTGGTTTAAAATTAGCCAACATACATCCCTTGGAGTTACGAATGTATGGATTTCCCCAAGGGTACTTATTCATGTCGCGTCCACCGCGAGCAGCATATTCCCATTCAGCTTCCGAAGGTAGGCGAAAAGATGGCATGGGGGGTTGGCCACCATTTACCTGACGCCATTCATTTAAAAAAGCAGATCTCCACTTTCCGAAAAATTGTGCTGCCTCCCAACTTATACCCACTACAGGATATTCTTGGTAGCCTGGGTGTTGCCAATAGTAATCTACCATCGGATCACCCATGTGGTGGGTAAAGTCCTTCATCCAAACCGTGGTGTCAGGATAAAATTTGGCCATAAATTCTTGCTGACTTACTGCAGGAAAATTGGTCAACTGCGCACCACCCTCAGCTCCCAAAAAAAAGGAAGTAAATTGCAAATACTCATCATTTGTGATTTCGGTCTCATCCATAAAGAGGGGACCAATTGTAATTTGCTTGTTGAAGTTGATTTGTGTCGAAGCGGGGTCTTCATCCGCCTGTCCCATATGGAACGTACCAGCAGGAATCGGAACCATCCCATAAGGAATAACCATAGACCAACCCTGCTTCCGCTCGATAGTGGATTGACCGACTACCTCTCCTTGAGCATCACCTTTACCTTTTTTGCCACCAATGCCCAATAACCCGCAGCTTCCAACTATAGAACCTGCGGCTAAGATTAATGCATAGTACAGAACTTTCTGAGAAACAATTTTCTTCATAGGTTATTTATTATCTGTTCTTTCGGTTTGTTTGTTGTTTGACCAACGAACAGACTCGAAAGTTATTCTTTTCCGTCTTTTAATTAAACACTAAGGCCCCCAAATTCCACAAATTCTTAAAGAAACCAAAATTATTTTTTATTTAATGCCTATAACGGGGCGTCCGAACGACTTTTTTTCCGCTGCCCGGGTTAACGGGAAGTTCGTAAGTAAGCATTAATTCGTGAGAAGTTGGCTGTTTGGCATCTTGATTTTGTATCACATAATCCAAGCCGTAACCCAGTTTTAGAGATTTGTCTTTTAACAAACTATAGCCAAACATTAAAATAGCAGCCTCGGACTGGCGGAAGGATAAGCCCCCCCACATAGTATCTTTAAAATAGGCAATAGCACCAAGATTGACTGTCTCTTTATTAAAGTCAGATTGAATAATAGTCATGAATTGAAACTTGAGATCAAAATTAACCTCATAAAAGTATCCACCCGTTATATAGACATGTGGCTGTAAAGCATTTCTTTGCGCCACCCCAAAATCAAAAGTTGACTTTAATAAGTGGTTGATACTAACCCCTACATAATATTTTTCTTTTCTCCAATATGCTCCTATCGCAACATCCGGACGGATTTGGGATTCCGAACCTGTCTTGTCTTTTAACAATGGGTCATTCGGGTCAATTTTCCTATACAGGTCATAATTGATTGTCTGCGAATACATCCCTGCTCTAACCCCTAGGCTTAGTTTACTATTCTTTATTCCAAGATGATAAGCATAGGATGCTTGAGCCTCTAAATTATTCTGAGCACCAAGTTTGTCGTTAACTATATAAGCACCAAAACCACTATTCAATTTGAAAATTGGTGCGGTCATTGAAATGAGTTGCGTAGTGGGCGCCCCTCCACCGCCAGAAGTTGGGGTGTACCCTAACCATTGGC
>JAYVPS010000037.1:0-2639 GCA_043757225.1 Cytophagales bacterium
CTGTCCATGCAAAATCATACAGTGTCCCAACTCCAAATCCTGTCGTGTTTGCCTTCGCCAATAGCTGTCCATCATAATTCAAATCACACGAACTGTTCGGGCTGGTAGTAAATGATAACTGAGGATAAACCCTATCATCCAATATGTCTTTTCGGATTGCAACTGATTCACACCCAACGCCTGCGCCTCCAGCCTTTCTAATCGCTTTCACAAAATATTTATCCAACCCTATTGCTCCATAAGTAAGGTTCGTTAATTCTATATCATTAGGGACACCTACATTCTGTCCATCAAGAACTTTTGAGGCTGGCAGCAAATCAGACCTAAACCATACGTAATCAAAATCAGGAACGGCACCACCTGCGCCATTTACAAAAACCAATAGGTTATCAATTTTTCCATCAAAAGTCAGATTACAAGTAATTTGATTGGTAACGGCTGCTGTTAAGGTAAACACAGGTGGAGTATCACGAACTATTGTAGTTCCGAGCGAAGCAGGACATCCGGTTGTTTCGTTAGTCGCAGTCAAAGCATAGGAGCCGTCATTAATATTGACGATCATATTTGCAACCCCCGAATTCCCAGCCGAGTTGGTGGGTGAGCCCGATAGTGGAGGCCCGTTAGGAACCCATGCGTAACCGTAAGTTCCCCCCACGCCTGGTCCAGAAGCCGTAGTTACATCTACTTTTATCTGACCTTCGAAGAAAGTAATGTCGCAAGAAGTATTGCCCGAAGGCGTAAGAGTGACTGAAGGATTAATTGTTTTATCCTTGATCGTAACACTTATGGGGGCGCTGGCACATCCGATTCCTCCAGTTGCTGTTCCATCTGTTCTCTTAGTAGAAACTGCGTAGTAAACCCCGAAAGTAACCGGCTGAATTGGAAGAGGTGCTCCTCCGGAATTCGAGAATTCTTCTCCACCTTTCCCAAGACCAGAAACCCCTATAGCAGAAAGCTGATTGGTGGAAATATTTCCCGAACCATCGGCAGTAATATCGATGGTAGACCCACCCATAGTCGCTGACAGGGTTATGATAGTGCCCGCTGCTGTCTTCACAAAATATTCCGAGCCTAGTGATAGCCCTGTTGGGAATGCACCACTTCCTAGGTTTAATAAAACTTTATCGTTCACTGCGAAAGAAGAACCGGGAATATTCAATTGATCATTAGATGCCGTGGCCGTAAATGAATTACCAGCAGAATACCAATTGAATTCATAATCATTAAGATTTTCAGCAGCTCCTCCAATCAAATTAATTTGACTTACTGAGACGCTGGCTGATTGTTCAAGCGCTGCTGAACAATATTGAGCATCCGTTACTGCAACGTTCGCTGCAAGTATTAGTGGACTAGATCTAAAAGGCCATGATCCTCAATTTAGGATTTCTTCCACAATGCAATACATCGAGATGCCCATTTTTTATGTGCTAGAGTTTAAAAATTTTACCAAAGGGTTAAAGGGGGCTGGAGGAAAACGAAAAAGTTACAACTGGTTTGTCGGTGCGGGCCCTGTAATCAGTTATTGGCTTAGTAACTCGGGAACACTCAAGAGCAGTAATCTATTAGAAAATGGCTTCAGTAAAATTGATTACACAACCGTGTTCGGCCAAGAGAATACTTCATTCGATCCGTTGGTAGATATGAACAAGCAGAGCATCACTGACCCTAACCGGTTTCAATTTGCTGTTAATATTTCCGGGGGTCTTGCGTTTGAACCTGTTGGCCTTCATAAGATCGTAACGACCATGCACTTATATATTGGGCAAACTTTTTTCAGCAGCACTGATGGATATTTTCCTATCA
Organism: Cytophagales bacterium; assembly: GCA_043757225.1. Lineage (GTDB taxonomy): Bacteria > Bacteroidota > Bacteroidia > Cytophagales > Cyclobacteriaceae > ELB16-189. The sequence continues at coordinate 1,804 of JAYVPS010000037.1, forward strand.
GCCCATACGATGTTGATGCACTGAAGGCAAAAAATCACAGCATCAGATTTTCAATCGCCTATTTGTTTGATACTAAGATTGAAAATCTTAAGAAGGGGAAAAGCACCAACAGCGTGAAGAATAGAAAAAGATAATTGTTATTTTCGTATCAATGTCTTTTGCTTTCTTGAAGAAGAGCCTGGAATAAAAATGATTCACTCTTAAACTTCTAATAAAATTCACTCCATTACTATCTTTCCTTTGCAGGAAAGAAATTATCCCTTAGTTTTGCAGTCCAAATAAAAAAAACCGCAAACAGAGGAATGGTAGAGCGGTTTATTGCACCGGTCTTGAAAACCGGAGACCCTTCGCGGGGTCCGGGGGTTCGAATCCCTCTTCCTCTGCTTATCAAAGATCAAACTAAATAAAAACCCTGAATTTATTATGAATTCAGGGTTTTTTATTGATCCCGTCCAACTACTCAAAATTTATTTAGTCGAAAAAACCTATCTCCCTTGCCATCAGCCCAGCGAGCAAAGGGATGATTAAAAGCAAGAATAAAGGTGAGGATTTTTACAAGCTCTTCCTTATTGTCCTTTCTATTCCTAATGAAGAAAATAGTTGGATAAATCATTCATAGCAAACAGGCCAATCTTTGTATAAAAATCCAATTTTTAGAATAATAAATAGCCGACTACCATCGATCGCAAAAATGCTTATAAGTGTAGATAGCGTAAAATGATTTCAGCTGACATTAATATGATAACCTGTTTTCAAATATTTCTCAAAATCTCCCCGGCCCTTCTCAACGTATCGTCTCCCTTTGCAAAACAAAATCTCAACAACTTTTGGTCCGA
>JAYVPS010000038.1:0-9760 GCA_043757225.1 Cytophagales bacterium
AATCCTGGCGAGTTGCTCCTCAGCATTGCTCGCTTCCGCTTCATCCGGTAAAACAAATGTAAAGCCATTTCAGGACTAACTAAAAAGTGTAAATTTGAATCAGGACTTTTAACCAAAAAGTGTAAACTTTTTTCAGGACGAGTCAGACTTCGGACAGAAATAAACCACCCGACACTTTATACAAATAAAGACTCGGGACTCCCCACCGCACGGCAACCAACAAAAATTCTCGCCCCACGCCTTTGGCACCTGCCATTGCCGCCCAAACCCACCACACATCCAAAGCAAAGGCAAGAGCCAAACCTAATTGACAAGGATGTGTGGCGAATAAAAATATAATTGTTTCGTATATTCGTTAGTACCTTATAAAAACGCTTAAGACTTTATTATCAAAATATGAAAGTTAGTCCGCTACCCGAAAACGAAAAAGAAAGGCTCGCTGCGCTTTACCGATATAACATTTTGGATACCGAAGCCGAAAAAGATTTTAACGATATCGTAGAGATGGCATCACAACTTTGCGATGCCCCCATATCGATTATAAGCTTGATTGATGAACACCGGCAATGGTTCAAAGCCAAAACCGGTTTAGCTGCTGAAGAAACTCACCGCGACCTTGCCTTTTGTGCCCATGCTATTCATCAGCAGGACTTAATGGAGGTGAGTGATCCGCTGAAAGACGAACGTTTTTTTGATAACCCATTGGTAACTGGCGATCCTAATATCCGCTTTTATGCCGGCATGCCACTCATCACGCATGACGGTTTTACGCTTGGCACATTATGCGTATTGGACCGCAAGCCCAGAAAGCTTAATGAGCATCAACTCATCTATCTTGGTATGCTGGCCAAAAAAGTGGTTACCCTGCTCGAACTCCGACTCAACATTTCGTACTTAAAAGAAGCCCTTCAAAAAAATGAACAAAGCAATCATTTTCTGGACGCTGTGCTCGAAAATATACCTAACATGGTTTTTATTAAAGATGCCCAAGACCTCCGGTTTATTCGCGTCAATGCAGCTGGGGTCAGCCTATTGGGTTACTCACAATCGGAACTAGTGGATAAAACAGATTACGACTTTTTCCCAAAAGAGCAGGCTGATTTCTTCAGAGCAAAAGATAGAGCTGCTCTGAACGGTAACGATATCCTCGACATTGCCGAGGAACCCATCACTACCCGCGGCTCGAATCGACTAATGCATACCAAAAAAATAAGCATTCGGGATAAAAATGGCTCGCCTCTTTATTTGCTAGGAATTTCGGAGGACATAACGGAACGGAAAAAATTAGAAGACCAACTCAAAAATTTTAACGAAGAACTTAAAAGACAGGTAGAAGAAAAAACCCACGAGGTTAGAAATGTTTTCGAAAGGATTAGCGATGCTTTTGTGGCCTTAGATAAGAATTGGCTTTATACTTATGTAAACAGTAAAGCAGAACAGATATTCAATCGGCCCACGGGTTATCTGATCGGCAAACATATCTGGACAGAATTTCCGGAAGGAGTAGGCCATCCATTCCATAACATGTATGAGGAGGCCATGGCCACGCAGCAATACCGATACCTGGAGGAATATTACCCCCCCTACAACCGCTGGTTTGAAAACCACATCTATCCTTCGCCCACAGGTCTTTCCATTTATTTCCGCGACATCACAGAAAAAAAAGAGACGGAACTGCTCGTTAGAAATAGCGAGGAGAAAAGGCGGCTGATTATGAACGCTGCCCTGGATGCCATTATTTGCATTGACACCAAGGGAACTGTCACTTTCTGGAACCCACAAGCAGAGAAAATATTCGGTTGGAAAGAAGAGGAAGTGATGGGCCGGGTTTTGTCCGAAATTATCATCCCGCACAAGTATAGAGAGGGGCATACTAAAGGCATAGAAAATTTTCTTAAAACCGGTTATGGGCCAAGGTTAAATATGCTGTTAGAATTGTCAGCGATTAACCGCGAGAATAAAGAATTTCCTATTGAGCTGACAGTGCTGCCCATCAGGCAGGCGAATGAAGAATTCTTTTGCGCTTTCATACGCGACATCACAGAACGAAAAAAAGCGGAGATAGAGATTCGAAACTCAGAAGAAAGGTACCGAAGCATTTTCGAAAACAGTCAGGATGGAATTTTCCGAAGCACCCTGGAGGGCAAGTTCATAACCGTAAACCCCGCTATGGCAGAAATATTCGGCTATGAGTCTCCGCATGACATGGTCAATGCTATAACCGACATTGGTACTGAACTTTATGAGAACCCACAAGACCGGCTGCTCATTTTGGATTTGCAGAAGCAACACGGGCGGGTAAAAAATTTTGAGGTGCGAGTTAAAAAGAAGAACAAAGAAATAATCTGGGTGCGCGAGAATTTGCATGCTGTTAATGATGTCCTAGGAAAGGTTCAATATCTGGAAGGCATCATGGAAGACGTTACGGAGCGAAAAAAAGCAGAAGAACTGATGGTACGGGAAAAAGAACTCTCGGATTCAATCATCAACAGTTTGCCCGGCATTTTTTATCTGTTCGATCAAAGCGGAAAATTTTTGCGTTGGAATAAAAATCTTGAAACTATTTCCGGTTATAGCGGAGCGGAGATAGCAACCATGCACCCACTTGACTTTTTTGATAAGGATGAAAAAGAATTACTTAAAGAGCGCATCGGAAAAGTGTTTACGCAGGGTATGGCAGAAGTGGAAGCCAATTTCTTAACCAAGGAAGGGAGAAAAATTCCCTATTACTTCAACGGTCGGGCCAGTTCGTTTGAAAATAAAGTTTGCCTGATCGGTATGGGAATCGATATTATCGAGCGCAAAAGTGCAGAAGCGAAACTCAACCAGCGTGAAGCACGATTCCGTTACCTGGTTGAAAACAGCTATGATGCCATTGTGCTGCGCGACAAAGATTTTTCCCTTATATACAGCTCTCCATCAGTCGGGCGAATATTAGGATATGACCAGGATAGGGATTTTGAAAAGACCTTAAATGAAACTATTCATCCGCAGGATATCGGAAAAGTAAAAGAAGTTCAGCAAGAGGTTTTGAACAACCCCGGAAAATCGGTGCCTATGAGTTTCCGGAAAAAACACAAAGACGGTCACTATGTTTGGGTGGATGGCGTAGTGACCAATCTGCTGCATATTGAAAGTGTGCAAGGCATCATTTCTAATTTTAAGGATGTTACCGAACGCAAGCTGGCAGAAGAAATCCTGTTGAAAGAAAAAAAATGGTCGGATGATATCATTAATAGCCTGCCTGGCATTTTTTACCTCTTTGATACTGCGCAGAATTTTTTGCGCTGGAATAAAAATTTCGAAATAATTTCGGGATATTCTCCTGAGGAACTGAAGGGCATTCATGCCCTTCAGTTTTTTGCTGATGATGAAAAAGAGAAGGTGAAAGAAACTATTTTACGGTCAATTGAAAAGGGAGTAGCAGAAACGGAAGCTCTTTTTATAACGAAGAGTGGCAGAAAAATACCGTACCATTTTATAGGGCGGTTCTCAAATTTTGAGGGTCTTCCCTGTTTAATTGGCGTGGGCACAGATATTTCTGAAAGGAAGAATGCAGAAGAAATATCGCGGCAAGCTGAGGCACAATACCAGTCAATATTTGAAAATGCCTTAGAAGGCATTTATCAAACTACGCCAGCCGGAAAATTTCTGACCGCCAACCCAGCGATGGCTAAAATGCTAGGCTATAACTCCCCCCTAGAGCTGCGTGACTCCATTGTTGACATAGCCACACAACTATATGCCAACTCAGACGAGCGACAGCGGATGATTGAGCAGGTTGAAAGAAATGGTCAGGTGAACGGGTTTGAAATTCAGTTGCGCAAGAAGACAAATGAAATAATCTGGTGCCAAGCCAATGATCGAGCCGTAAAGAATAGTGAAGGTGAAGTCTTATACTATGAAGGCACCATTGAGGACATTACAAAACACAAACTAGCTGACGAGCGACTGCAGCATCAATTTGAAGAATTGAAGAAAATTAATTATGAGCTAGATCATTTTGTGTATAGTGCCTCGCACGACCTTCGTGCACCGCTGTCCTCCATTCTGGGTATCTTAAATATTGCAGAAATGGAAAAGCCATCTGTCCCGCAAAAGGAATACTTGGGGATGATTCGGCATAGCATTAACAGGCTGGATGGCTTTATAAAAGATATCCTCGATTATTCTACCAACAACAGAAAGGAAGCGCAGATGGTGAAAATTGAATTCCACGAAATTTTAGATGAAGTGAAAAAAAATCTATCCACTTTAAGTGGATTTGAACGATTAACCTTCCAAACGGAGATTAGTGGCCAGGTTCCCTTTTATTCGGATCGAACGCGGGTGGAAATTATTTTAAGCAACCTACTGTCGAATGCCGTTAAATACCAGGATTTTAAAAAAGAAAAATCGACCGCCTCTCTCATCATGCAAACTTCAGAACGCAAGGTGTCCATAAAGCTAAGAGACAATGGCATCGGCATTCAGGAGGTACATCTAGATAAGATTTTCAATATGTTTTATCGGGCTTCTGAAAATTCTAAAGGCTCGGGGCTTGGCCTCTACATTGTGCGGGAAACTATCGCTAAGTTAGGTGGCAGCATTAAGGTGAGTTCGGAATTTGGGCAATACACCCTGTTTGATATCGACATTCCTAATATAAAACAGTGATAGAAAGAATGACAAAGCGTTGAAATTTTAAAAACACATTCATTTCAACATGCCCAAGCACGGGCCACAAACAAGGTTTGTGCTATTGCCAGGTTCAGAGTGGCAAGGCCTGGTGACGGTTTAACGACTCGTTGAAAATTGCTAAATTGGGACATGATTCAAAGAGTTTATATCGACACATCTGTTATTGGAGGATATTTTGACGAAGAATTCGAGTTTTATACAAAGCTATTCTTTGAGATGGTAGAGCAGGGAAAATTCAAAGTCATTTTATCGAACATTTTAACCACGGAGTTGCAAGGCGCACCGGACAATGTTGTTGCCTTTTTCAAGTCAATTCCTAAAAAACAAATCGAGTATGTTGACCAGACTGAAGCCTTCATCCAATTAGGTGAGGAATATTTAAAAGAAGGTGTAGTTGGAAAAACAAGCCGGACTGACTGCCGACACATTACCCTTGCGACATTGATAAACGCTGACATTCTAGTCAGTTGGAATTTCAAACACATTGTGAATATCACAAGAATCAGAGGGTACAACTCTGTAAATACAAAGTACGGACATAGAATTTTGGAAATAAGGACACCACGAGGAATTTTAGAGCTATGAAGACCGAGACCAAAGAAAAAAAGACATTTGACGCTGTTGAATTCATGAGACGGAGGAGAGATAAAATTTCAAAAGACATTGAGGGAATGACTCCGAAAGAAGAGATTGAATATTTCAATAAGAAGGCTCTGAATTCAATAAACAAAACAAGTGAAATCGGCTCAGCCCACAACTGGCTTGCTACAAGCAGGCGAGGAAGTGCGTTAGGAACGGTTGTGGTTCTCTATTTATTTTATCACATGGAAAGGGCGTAGATTTCAAACCCAAGTTCAGTTCAAACTTTAAACCGTTACAGGCAATGTAGAATGATGAAAATAATATATAATCAACTGGATATTCTGAAGATAATTTTCGTATTATTTCTTTTCCAAAATACTCGCTTGGATGCACAGATCGCTCCTCCTCAGTATATGCAGGATAGTATACAAAAAATCCTGAAAAAGGCAACGAATTTGGGTAGTGTGATGAGCGTATATAACAGATGTGATAACTGGCAATGGTATGGTACAAGTGGATTTTTAGATACAACCTTTAACACGGTGCCTACAATTAATTCGAAATTTCGAATAGGAAGTATTAGTAAAATGTTTGTTGCGACTGCAATTTTAAAACTAGCTGAGCGAAACATCTTGTCTTTAGACGATTCTATCGGCAAATGGCTACCCGCTAACATTATGAATAATATCCCCAATTTTCGGAGTCAGATTACCATACGGAAATTGCTCGCACATACCAGCGGACTAAGTAACTTTGGCACTCCAATTTCTTTGACAGATTCTACGAAGTGTTCTCCGCAACAACTTATGGTTTTGGGACTTTCACAAATTAACAATCCTACTAGCAATATCTTTAAATATTCAAATGGAGGGTATATTATGTTGAGCCAAATAATAGAAAAAGCAACCGGACTAACTTATAAACAGGTAATTGAAAATGAAATTATCAACCCTCTTGGCCTAACTAACACATTGGTTCCTGTTTTTGATTTTATACAAGGTGCCCACATGACATGCTGGGCACAAGATACAAGCAACAAGCTGCGTGACTATACTAACATATCGGCTAGTTGCGTAAGAGGAGACGGTGATATTATTTCAAATACCAGCGATCTCATTAAATTTCAAAAGGCTTTGTTAGATACCCAAATTATAAATGCTCAATCAATGAATTTGATGTTCACTCCAGTTGGCAATATTCAACTTAGTGATAAAGCCGTATATCCTTTTCTCGGTTATGGCCTGGGCTATATATTATGGGATACTAATCAACGCGGACATGGTGGATCCCTCAATAATTTATCTGGTTTATTCTGGTTCAGAGACATTGATGTCTTCGTGTGTGTCAATTTCAATACGGAGGCGAATGCAATTTTCATGCAAAACATACTAATGAAACCCCTATATAGGTACTTGAAAAGCCTATCTTGTAACATTACGGGGATTAATCCTAGTCAGTATTCAAAAATTGAAATTAATGCTTATCCCAATCCCTCGTCTACACAGACAACGCTGCAGACAGAAAAGTTTATAAAAAACGGAACTCTAACGGTTTATAATAGTTTAGGTCAAGCAGTAAAACAAATAAAAAATATTTCGGGACAAACAGTTACTTTGTTCCATGACAACTTACCAGGCGGGCTTTATTTTCTCCTTTTGACAGACGCCAACGAAACTTTTTCGCCAATCAAATTGCTATTCACGGATAACTGATATGACCTAGACCTAAAACAAAGAACCCCCGCTTTAACCAATGGTAGCTGTAAGTGAGAAGCCATGCGTTAAGAAATTTTGTAGCGTTTCATTTATTTCATTGAGCGGGTGGAGTCTCAGAAGAACTAAATTTTCTTGATGACGGATAGAGCACAACCGGCAATCAGCATTTGGATATAACAATTTTTTTCTTCAATGGATGTAAGAGTTTTTGCATATGCTTCAACTCTTTGATTTTATGTTCAAAGGACAGTAGCTTTTCATCGCAGACTAGCAATTTCCTAAACCAAGAGTGGCGATTGCGGCAATTAATGCGATTGTTGTAAAAGTCACAGTTCACCGACAATTTTTAGAGTATTTAAAATCGAATCAAGCTGTCTTCGTTCAACGTTTAGTGTCGGGGACAGGACGCGGCTTCGAAAGCCCACCACTGCGCAAACACCAACGTTTGCAGTAATAGGGCCCCGACAATTTGGTCATCTAACGGGTGACAATCTTCTAATAAAAATTTACCACGTGGACAAGCTTACGGCTAAGCAATTAACTCTCCATTCAACAAATCGCAAAAAAGATAAAACTTTAAGTCTCGGGAATAAAAATAGTATTTGGTTTGTCAAAGTGTTAACTGAATTATTTATGCCTTGGAAACAAGACCTTGACTGCCCTTTTTAAACCAACCTCATTTAAATGAAGAGTATGAATAGTATCAATCAAGACTGGACTAGACGAAAGTTCATTGCAACTGTGACCGGTGCAGGAACACCTATGGCGCTCAATCCATTTACATCCTGGGCTAACAATGAACTAGACCCAAAAATAAAAAGTGTGGTAGCAAAGGCTATTGGAATTGACACACATAATCATATAGATGTTCCATTCAACCCAGAGATATTTAAGGTCAAAAATATGACTTAACAAATGAAATGAAGGCATCTGGACTGACCGCAATTTGCATGACCTTCTGCGTTGACCGCCCGAAGTTGGACAAAGAAGGTGATGCATACAATAGATTCATAATCAGCTTGAATGAAATGGATGAAATGCTCAAAGCAAATAATTTGACACGAGCGTTAAATCTTTCGGATTTGAAGAAAGCCAGAACACAGAATAAACAAATTGTCATTCAATCAGTCGAAGGTGGACATTTTATAGAAGGAAAATTGGAGCGAATACAAACTGCTTACGACAGAGGATTAAGGCATTTGGGACTGATGCATGATGGTCAAACAACTCCTCCAATGGGTGACATTTATACAGACACACCACAATACGGCAAATGATGATGCCAAGACTTATCAATAAAGAGCAGGCTAAATTCTTTGCGGACGCAGGAGGCGTTATCGGAGTATGGATCCATATTGCTGACGCGCCAATAGACTATGCAAAAAATATCAGGGCAATGACAGACGTGGTTGGAACCGAGCACGTTTGTATTGGTACAGACACCAAAATGGCTACCCCTACCAACAGTATCGATCGATTTGGAAAGAAAACAAATCAAAGCTGGGAAAATGAAAAAGAAGGATTCTTTTATACAGTGGTAGATTCATTGATGAAAACGGGGTTTAGCGAAAAAGACATAATGCAAATAGGTGGTGACAACTATTGCAGAATATTCGACAAGGCAACAACTGTTTGATTAAACAAGATAGCGAAGGCTGCAAGATATTCATACCTTCGAACGGACTGAGCATTCCTTAACGACAATCCTTAATACAAATAATTAAAACTAAACTCACACAAAATGAAAAAGACAACCATTCTGTATTCACTTCTACTTCTGTCGCTGACCTCCTTTGGTCAAACATGGTCACTTGACAAGGGACATTCAAAAATCGGGTTTACGGTTACCCATCACATGATCTCAGAAGTAGATGGTTACTTCAGAACCTTTACTGCTAAACTCACATCATCAAAGGAAGACTTCTCTGATGTAGTGTTTGAACTTACGGCTGAGACTAATAGCATAAACTCTGAGAACGAAATGCGTGACAAAGACTTAAGAAGTGCAGGTTTTTTTGACGTTGAAAAGTTTCCATCACTTACTTTTAAAAGCACGTCATTTATAAAGGTAAGTGGCACTAAATACTCCTTAGTCGGTGATCTAACCATAAAAGGCATAACGAAATCAATAACAATGGAAGTTACTCTAGTGGGACCTCAGCCACATCCGCGTACACAAAAACCAGCAATCGGAATTAAGGCCACCTGTAAAATTAACCGTAAAGACTTTGGTGTTGGAGAAAACCTTCCAGAATTAATGGTTGGCAATGAAATTGAGCTGAGGACAACCGGAGAGTTCAATAAGGACTAAATGCGGCAATTATATTTGTTAATCAAAAGATCGGCCGACATCGGTCTTTTCTATTTAGGGTAAAGTTGTCTTTAAAATAAATCGCACACGGGCTCTGAAACAGGTGGCAATAGAAAAGGAACAAATGGGGGACAACTGAATGGAGCAACTTTACTAAATTCTTTGCACAAAACTTTGAACGCTTCGGACTTAAAAAGCTAATAAGCACAAGCTATGCACCCGTCAGTAAACTTTACAAAAACAATTACTAGCCGACACTTTTTGAAACCGCCAACCCTCAATTTGATAAAAAGAAAACGGTTAAAAATGGAAAAATATTGGTTCTCCGCATCAACATTTGTGGTAAAATCGCTACCTTCGCCAAGCCGTAAAATGTTAGCGGTCATGCAATGACACAACCCTTTAACAACTTATTATTATGACAAATAAAATCAGATTATCTTTTCTTTTAGTCATTTTTCTATTTTTTGCG
>JAYVPS010000039.1:0-9742 GCA_043757225.1 Cytophagales bacterium
CACAGATACAGTGGTCGGCTCTAAAAGCAGCTTTCAAAAAACTTGCCGAGCTTAAGCCAGACTATCAACTCTCTTTTGACTATGCGTAACTCCAGTTACTACATATTGAACCATTCGCTCAGGATAAAAATAAGTTGTGTAGGCCGGTGATGAATATACTCCAATTAACCTCACTACTTCGCTTTTAACATTTGTCTCCTCTAATACTTCGCGAACGATGGCCTCTTCAACTGATTCGCCAAATTCAACATGACCAGAGATGACGCACCACTTTTTTGTATCCATTCGCCTTTGCAATAAAATCTTCTTGCTTTCATTAAAGATAATTGCAGATACTGCCGGTAAAATTTCCTGTCTCATAATCGAAAGTTATAATTTTTGTTTGAGAAAAGGGTAATGGTAAGCAGGATGGAATAATGCCCTTAGGATTTTCTCCCCGGATAAATTTACTTTGGCATAATTCTATAAATCAGTTTATACCGTTGAGATAATTTGTCATTCTTTCCAATTTTTGCTAAGCTTGCACCGTATTTGGTTTCTGTGCTCTTCACACGAGCATAGAATTAAAAGGGAATCCGGTGCGAATAAAATCAATTCCGGAGCAGTACCCGCTACTGTAACCTCAATTCTGCGAAAAGCGGAACTTTTACTAGCCGATGTCATTGTGGCGCACGTTGCGCTGTGAGAAGACAGTAAAAGTGAGGAAGTCAGGAGATCTGCCAATGCCGATTGTTAAGGCCACCGCTTCGGGAAGAAGGCGTAGGCGAACTAATTTTTTTAAATAATTTGATGTTAATGAAACGGTTATTCTGCATGGGCGGGATGGTGGTTTTTGTTTTTGCATCGCTATTGAGCACGGCACAACAGAAAGATTCTGTGACGCTTTTGCACGAAGTGGTGGTAGAACAAAGTCGCTTGGGCAATTACGCCATTGGCAAATACACACTGCGGGTGGATAGCTTGACTCATGCCTTAGCCTCTGGCGGAAGTATTGCTGATTTGCTGCGCAAGCATGGGTTTGGGCATGTGCGTGGTTATGGGCCGGGTGGGTTGGCGAGTGCTTCTTTTAGAGGAACAGGAAGTAGTCATACCGCTGTGTTGTGGAATGGTATAAATTTAATGAGTCCGCTTTCGGGACAATTAGATTTATCACTTGTGCCGGTGGGGTTTATCGATGATGCCGCTATTCAAACAGGGGGGGCAGTCAGCTTGTATGGAAATGGTTCTATCGGTGGCACGATTCAATTGAATAATAAAGCAGTTTTTAATGATGGTCTTAAATTAAAAACATTTATTAATGGGGGTTCATTTGGAACTTACTATCAGGACTTAGGTGTGAGTTGGGGTGGCAAGAAGTTCATTTCATCAACCAAGATTTTTCTAAACAGTGCTGAAAATAATTTTGAATTTGTAAATCGAAATGTTTTCCCTGCAAAAACGGAGGAAAGACAGCACACTGAAACACATCAAAAAGGGTTGCTTCAACAAAATTATTGGCAGGCGGCAGTCAATCATTTATTGACATTCAAATTTTGGTGGCAAGACAATACCTATGAAGTGCCCAATCCTACTTCGGTATTGGGGAAGGCTGAAGCTATTGAGCAAAATATTTTTTATAGGGCTGTAGCAGGATGGAATTATTCGCAGCATAATTTTGACCTTAATTATCAAGGTGCTTTTATTCGGCATGATTTGAATTACAGTAATCCCGCCATCGGCTTAGTTTCCGTCAGCACATTTAATACATCTATCAATAATGTGGAAGGTAATTTTACTTTTGATAAAAATGCGAGCCTTACTTCGGGCATTAATTATACTTGGGAGCAAGGTATTTCAGATGGTTTTGCAGGGCAGGTGCCTGAAAGAAATCGTATCGCTTTTTTTAGCGCAGTTAAATGGATGGCAGCCACACGCTGGGAGTTTGCTCTTGCTTTTCGTGAAGAGCTGGTAAATGCACAAGCTACCCCGTTGGCACCCTCGATCACTACAAAGCTGAACTTGGCGAAAGGCTTGCAGATTTACAATACTCTTTCGCGTAACTATCGCATCCCTACTTTTAACGATTTATATTGGAAGGGCGCTGGAGGATTGGGGAACTCTTTTTTGAAACCGGAGATTTCTGTTGGTGGTGAGTTAGGCTTGCAATTAAACTACCCTTTTGCAAAAGCAGGACAATCGCTATCATTTAAGACTGCGATATTTAGCAACCATGTTGATAATTGGATTTTGTGGAGTCCTTCGGCTGTACAAGTATGGTCTCCTCAAAATATTAAAAAGGTATGGTCGCGAGGGGTAGAAGCCCAGGCTACTGTCCATAAAGATATTAGGAATGCTGGCCTTGAGCTTTCTTTTCAATACAGTTTTACCAGAGCTACCAGCGAAAGTATTTATGAGAACGTTAATCCAAATGAACTTGGCAAGCAATTAATGCTTACCCCGTTGCACGAAGGAAGTGTAACTGCGCGAGTAATATGGAAGGGACTTCATGCTAACCTTGTAAATTCTTATACCGGCAAGCAATACCAGAATAGCGATAATTCAGATTATCCCCCAATACGGCCTTATTTCATATCCAATCTTTGGCTAAGCAAATCATGCCGCATAGGCGAAATAAAATTTACCCTGAATGGGGAAGTAAATAATATTCTTAATGAATCATATCAATCAAGGCCGGGCTACCCAATGCCCGGTCGAAATTTTAAAGTAGGAGTATCAATAAATTTTAAATAAAACCAATAGTTATGAAATTCAGATTAGGAAAGAAGTTAATGATGTTTGCAAGTGCAGTAGTTTTTGTAATGATTTTTCAGTCGTGCAAAGATGACCCCAAGCCGGTGGTACAGCAAGGTGAGGCTGGTTTTTTTGTGGTTAACGAAGGAGGCTTTGGGAACAGCAACACCTCTATATCATTTTATGATCGAAAAACAGACGTGATCACGAACAATATTTTTGCGGAAAAGAATGGTAGATCATTGGGTGATCAAACACAATCAATGACTGTGTTTGGAGACAGAGGGTACATAGTTGTTCAGAATTCAAAAAAAATTGAAGTGATTAATGCTACGGATTTTTCATCATTGGCAACCATTACAACCGGAATAACAAGCCCACGCTATTTTGTTGGCATATCAACTACCAAAGGATACGTATCGGATTGGGGCGCGGATGGTAAGACAGGCACGGTGAAAGTAATAGACCTCGCCACCAATACCGTTACAAAAACAATTTCTACTGGTTTAGGATCAAACCGAATGCTGAAGGTTGGTACCTTGGTTTATGTCGCGAATTCTGGAGGCTTTGGAAAGGATAATACTGTTAAAATCATCGACTCCAATACGGATGAAGTAATAGGGTCAATCACCACAGCAGATAACCCCAACAGTTTGCAGCTTGATAAGGATGGAAATATTTGGGTGGCGGCCAGTGGTGCAACTGTGTATGGCGGCCCCCCAACTTATAGTGTTGACGAAGCCAAGAGTACCAAGGGCTCGATAAGCAAAATCAATTCTGCCAATACAGAAGTATTGAGACTTACTGTAGAAAAAGTAACTAGCGGTGCTGGTAATTTAAATATATCGCCCGATGGCAAAACGTTATACTATACTAACAATAGTGCTATTTATTCAGTCGCTACATCTTCAACAGCATTACCAACAAGCGCTTTTATATCAAAAAATTATTATGGCCTGGCGGTTGACCCGATAAATGGAAATGTGATTGCTTGCCAAGTCCCCAACTTTAGTTCGGCAGGAAATATAGATATTTATGATGCCACCGGAAATTTAAAGAAAACTTATGTGGTGGGAATCGCTCCTAATGGAGTTGCTTTTAAATAGGAAAACATTACCATTATTTTATTTTAAGGTTAATGGTGCCGACATCATTCAATCATGAATCAAAGAATTGCAAATGCTGTGGAGCAAGTTTTGTATGTGAGGGGAATGACATTGCAATTTGCCAATGCAGCCAAGTTTTGATAAGCCAAGAGACAGCTAGGTTTTTAGAATCAACCTTCTGGGGTTGTTTGTGTTCGAATTGTTTAAAGGAAATGGATGAGAAAGTAGGTGCTATCAAAAACGAAATTTTTCCAAATTCAAATGAGTTGCAGGAAGGAACCCACTTTTATCTGGACAAAGGGCAGTTTGTCTTTACAGAGCGATATCACCTTCTACGGGGTTCATGTTGCAAAAGTGGTTGCCGCCATTGCCTTTATGGATTTAAGAAAACAATTCTGTAACTAGTTGATATTAGATGATTGATTGGAAAAAAGGAGGAAGCTTGTAAAGCACATTGATAAAGAAATGAGTATTCCTAAAGCCATTTTTTGCTGGAGCGGAGGAAAAGATTCTTCTTATGCACTGCTTAAGGTCCTTTCGGAAAAGCAGTTTGAAGTAAAATATTTGCTCACTACTGTAAACGAAAAGTTTAAGCGGATTTCCATGCATGGTGTCCGTCAAGAATTGCTGCACCTTCAAGCTTCTTCATTAGGAATTCCGTTGCTCAAAGTTTTTGTGAGCGAAGGAACCAACACGGAGTATGAACAACAAATGGAAAAGACGTTGCTCGATGTTAAGGCCGAAGGGATTAGTCATGTAATTTTTGGAGATATTTTTTTAGAAGACTTACGTGCTTATCGTGAAAAAAATCTTGCTAAGGTTGGTATGAAGGCCGTTTTTCCACTCTGGAAAATTAACACTCGGTGGTTGATAGAAGACTTTGTTGACAAGGGATTTAAGACAATAACATGCTGTATCAACGATGACTATCTCTCAGAAGATTGGGCGGGAAGGGAAATAGACAAATTATTTATCCAAGAACTTCCTGATACGGTTGATCCATGCGGAGAGAATGGAGAATTTCATACCTTCTGTTTTGGAGGCCCTATCTTTAATAAAAAAATTGCCTTTACCATCGGTGAAAAAATTTATAAGCCCTTAATAGTTGAAACGGACAGTGTGTGCACTTCCACTTCATCAACAAAAGGATTTTGGTTTTGTGATTTAATACCAACTGATTTAATACCAACAAAGGAAATTGAGTTATGATTTTCCTAAAAGTTTTTTCGCTGCCTGAATAGGTGTAATTTTATTTTCTAAAATTTTCTTTTCGAGCTCCTTCTTCTCTTTTTGGAAATCGTTGTTAGAACTTAACCTGATTTTCCAAGCGTGATTGAAACTCTCATCAAACCATTTTAAGTTTTGTTGGTTGCGGTTCGTTTGGAAAAAGTTGTTTTGATTAGTAAATTTTTTATAATCTTCTATCATTTTCCAGGTTTCGGCAATCCCCTTTTTTTCAAAAGCCGAAGAGGTCAATACTATGGGAGCTATACCGGATTCGGGCAATTGAAATAAATGAAGAGCATATTGAAAATCGGCCTGCGCTTGTGTCGCCTTCTTTAAATTTTCACCATCGGCTTTCGTAATCACAATTCCATCTGCCATTTCCATTATGCCCTTTTTGATCCCTTGCAACTCGTCACCTGCGCCTGCCAACATCAGCAATAGAAAAAAATCCACCATACTACGCACTAGCGTCTCAGATTGACCAACGCCCACAGTTTCAATAATAATAGTGTCAAACCCAGCCGCTTCGCAGAGTAACATCACTTCCCGTGTTCGGTTAGCCACACCTCCCAGAGCTTGGCCAGTAGCCGTTGGCCGAATGAATGCGAATGGGTCTTTGGCCAATTCTTCCATGCGGGTTTTATCACCGAGAATACTTCCCTTGGTTTTGGTGCTACTGGGGTCGATGGCCAAAACTGCTACCTTCTTTTTTTGTGCGGTGAGGTATTTGCCAAATGTTTCTATGAAAGTACTTTTGCCAACTCCGGGTACACCCGTAATCCCTAAACGCAAGGAGTTGCCTGTGCGAGGCAGTAACTCTTCGATTAGTTGTTCGGCCAAAGCAGCATCTTCAGGCAGAGAACTTTCCACGAGGGTAATGGCTTTTGCTAGAATTACCTTGTTGCCTGCCAGAATTCCCTCTTGGTATTCTGCCAGACTCAATCTTTTCTGAAGAGAGTTTTTTGATTTCATTGATTAATACTCGGCTAAATTTCTAAATTTACTTAGATAAATTCTTATGTAATGAGAAAATTTTGGATCCGAAGCCTAAGTGTTACTGTTTTTGTCTTTTTAATGATGGCGGCTGTCTCTAAGATTACCGATTTGAAAATGTTTACAGAATTTGATTTGGTTTCAAAAGCTTTTGCGGATTCGGAACTTACCGATTATGCTTTTAAAGAATTTCGCCAAGATCCTGTTGTAGATGAAAGGTTTGTACTGGTAAACTTTGGGATATTATCAAGAAGGGAGGTTGCTGAGCTTATTAGGACGATTAATCAATTTAAACCTAGAGTGATAGGGTTGGATGCGTTCTATAATTGTGAGGGGGGACTGAGGGATACAATTAATTGCCCACAATTATTAGATACCCTTGGAAATCTATTGTTGAGTAGTGCCATTAGTGAAGCTGGTAATATTGTAATGGGAGAAAAGCTAATGCAGACTGATTCACTAGCCAAATTTGATTCGAACCTTGCAGATTCTTTAGAGAAATCTGATCCAATATTTAGTGATTTTGCACATGAAGGGTTTGTCACTTTGCCTACAGATGCTACTTACCAAGAAGACATTAAAATTGTAAGAACTATTTGGCCTCAGGTGATGGTGAAAGGAAAGCGGGAACTGGCGTTTTCAGTTCAAGTTGCAAATCAATATGATTCCTCTAAAGCAAAAAAATTCTTAGATCGAAATATTGACGAGGAAATAATAAATTTTTTTGGAAATATTGACGTAGTACAATTGCGAGTTAAGAGTTTGAAGAATAGCGAGACATCGACCACAAAATTCGGTACCGGTTTTTATGTTATTGATTTTGATGATGTTTTGAAAGGAAATGTAACGCCTGATCTGTTCAAAGACAAAATTGTAATAATCGGTTATTTGGGAGATTATCTAGGGCAATCTGCTTGGGAAGATAAGTTTTTTACTCCACTGAATAAGAAATTTGGAGGAAGAGCTAACCCGGATATGTTTGGACCAGTTGTACATGCCAATGCAGTGGCTATGATTTTAAATGAGAATTATGTAAACGAAATACCAGATTGGCTAAAGTATTTTATCGCTTTTGTATTTTGTCTATTAACAGTTGCTTTATTTAGTTGGATAGATACCAACTTTCCGATATGGTATGATGCACTTTCTGTAATAATTCAGATTTTTCAAATCATCTCAATAATGATGGTAATCATATTGGCCTTTGCTCATTTAAACCTAAAGCTTGACCTTACAGTTACTTTAGTAGCAGCCGCCTTGGTAGGTCCCTGTTACGATATTTTCAAATCCTTTCAGAATGAAATCAATAATCGGCTTACCAAACGAAGGGAATTGGTATCGAAGCGTAAGTCTGAATTGGCATAATTTTAGTACTTTTAACTTAAATCAATTTAACCAAACATGAAAAAGAGTAGAATTTTAGTTCTAATTGGCCTTTTAACTATCCAATTGGTTCATGCTCAGGATTATGCCTTTAAGGTGTTGGCCAATAAGGGCACAAGTGAGGTAAAGTCAGGGGAGACTTGGCAAGCAATAAAGACGGGTGATCGCCTAAAGATTGGCGATGAATTAAAGGTTTCTGAAAATTCTTATGTAGCCTTGGTACATTCTACCGGCAAACCTATTGAATTGAAGGAATCAAAAACCTATAAAGTGACAGAGTTGGCTTCAAAGATTAATGGAGGTGCAAGTGTGGTAAGCAAATACACTGACTTCATCTTGAGCAGTAACTCAGCCGAAGCAAAGAAGAATAGGCTAAGCGCAACAGGAGCCGTTCATAGGGGTTTGGCGGACATCAAGGTGTTTTTGCCTGAAAACCAATATGCTGAAATATATAACGCTAATGTTATTATCAACTGGCAAGCAACTAAAGGCGGTAGTCCATATGTCGTAATCATCACAAATATGTTCGGAGATGAGTTGATGAAATTGGAGACTCCTGAAACAAGTGTGCAAGTGGACAGGAACAATCCCAAGCTTGCCAATGAAGATGCTTTATTGGTGGAGGTGAAGTCAAAAGCGGATGGAAAAAGCAAATCAGAACAGCATTTGATAAAGAAGCTTTCAATTGCCCGCCAAGAATCAATCAAAAAATTGATTGTTGAAATGGGTAACGATGTAAAAGAAGAAACGGCATTGAATAAATTCATCCTTGCTGGTTTCTATGAAGAAAACAAACTCTTTATTGACGCCATAACGGCCTACGAGGAAGCTATTAAATTGGCACCCGATGTACCAACGTACAAAGAGGCATATGAGGAATTCCTCTTAAGGAATAAATTGAAGGATCAGCCTAAATAGGGAATACATAAAAGAATATAGTAAGGCCACCCTTGATGAGGGTGGCCTTTTTAGTTGCTTTTCACCGACTATTTTTTTGCAGATGTTCCTCGTAGTGTGCTATAAATCCCCACTCATCCTTGTTGGATTCGTAGTAACTGGCAGATGAATACTTAGTGCTGCCAGTTGAGGTAAACCGTCATTGCGAATGAAGCGTAGAGCGTGCGAGAGGATGAAGCAATCTCCCATTCGTAGCTCCTTAGCACTTACGAAGAGGAGATTGCCACGGCTGTCTCCTACCCTCATGCAAACGCAAGCAGTCTCGCAATGAACTGTGTTAATTTCAAAATTTATTTTTGATTCATACCAAAGAAAGTTCTGTTTGGAACAATGTTTTGTTTTTGGCCAACGCGAATGCCTGTCTTAACAATTTGTGAGAGACAGCCATCAAAGCAACCTTGGCAGCCTTTCCGTTCTGGCGAAGCCTATCGTATAAACCCTTACAGGCCGCGTTGCATTTGATGGCCTGAAGGGAGCACATGAACAATGACCTTCGCAAGTCAACCATGCCCAACTTACATATCCTTGGTTTCTTGTTGATGGTTTTTCCAGATTGGAAAATACGGGGGGCAATCCCTGTATAGGCCACCAGCTGTTTGATGTTCTCAAAACGAGTAAAGCCATCCGTTGACAAGATCAATAACATGGCCGTCTTCTTGCCGATGCCAGGTATGCTGACCAACGATTTGAACTCTGCCTGATAGTGTTGCTTGGTAAGCCCCATGATCTCTTTTTCCAGTTCGGCAATCTGTTCTTGCTGCGTGCGTGCTACATGCTCAAGTGCATTCAATGCTTTCTTGGCAATGTCAGGATGTTGGCGCAGCGATTCCAAAGCGTTACGCGTGCTGGTCAGTTGTTTGGACAACTGCTCCATGACACTCTGCATTTGAAGGAGTTTTTGCAAGTGCTCTGATGCCGGTGACCAAGCAACAGGGTTGCCCATCTTTGCAAACTGCGCAATGGACATTGCATCCTTGCTGTCCGTCTTGGCGCGCTGTAAATTCATTTGGCAAAACCTGCGCACCACCAATGGGTTAACAACGGAAACAAGTATTGATGAGCGGTGCAGCTCATGTGCCAGCTTTAAGTAATATGGGCCACTGGCCTCCATCACCACATGGGCTGATAAAGGAGCAATCCATTCTCTGAACAGTACAAACCCTGTACTGTCATTGCTGAATTTTCTGCCCCCCAGCTCAATGCTGTAAGCATCAAACAGGGAAATCGCTTTTAGAAATTTTTCAGATAACAAAATGATGGTGAAGTATTTGGGGTACTCGTTACGATGGTGTATTTTTGATTTATCAAAATTGCATTGCGTGAAAAAAAATGCGCAATTCAAATTC
>JAYVPS010000040.1:0-9734 GCA_043757225.1 Cytophagales bacterium
GTCGTCTTTGCGAGGTCGTCTCGACCGAAGCAATCCCCCGTTTGGACTCCGAACGGGGGATTGCTTCGCTCCGCTCGCAATGACGGTTAGGTTTTTAGAGATGCCTTTAATTTCTTAAGCTTCTTTCCATATCGCTTGATGACTTTGAGTGTTTTACGATCGTGGTTATACACAGAATACCAACCTTGAGGTTCATGTGGAGGATCTCCTGTAAAGCTATCTCCCTTTTTCCACCAAGCTTCAGGTTGTCTTGGCCTTCCTTCACCTCCCCAAGCCCAAAAGTTGACACCACAGGCTTCACCTTTTTTAGCCAACTGATAGACTTGCTCAAAAACTTCACGATAATATTCATCGCGATGTATGGTAGTAGCATTCGGATCGAAACTTCCGTTGTCTTTCATAATACCAAACTCTTCCAGCACGAATGGCTTCCCCAGCTTTTTTGAATCTTCCGAATGCCGATGTAAGTATTCCGTCATTTTGTTTCGTGCCTCTGGATAATCGCTTTTATGTTTTGTAGGATCATACCATTGCCAGTTTTGAATCCAGATGTGAGCAGTAGTGTAATCTATGGCGGGGCTACTGTGCATTTGGATAAAATCAGTACCCGCTTGTTTAGGTGACGGTGTATATCCTTCTGCTCCTGTTGTAACCAAATGATTTTTGTCCAGCCCTTTAATGAGGGATGCTGTTGAATGAATCCATGGATAAAACGCTTGGGTCTGATTGATGCCGCGTGGTTCATTGGCCAACTCCCATGCCATAATAGTTGGGTCTTCGCGATAATACATTCCGTTGATCGTATTTTTTCGGTTCACCACTTTTGTAATGCATTCATTAAACTGATTAACAGCAGAAGGTAATGTATAAAAGCGCGCCACAAATTTTTGGAAGTTATCCCAGCTGCCATTCCAATGTGGTGGTGGATAAGGAATAGTATCTCCGGTGTGCCACTTCACATACTGACCCATTCCTCCTGACCATTGCCAGAAGTTATTTAATACCACAACTGCCGTAAGATCTCTCTTTCTCAACTCATCTAACAATACATCCATACCAGAAAGCACTTCTTCTTTGAGCACTCCTGGTTCATCTTGCACAGCGGGAAGAATCCGATAAGGACTATTGTCCGGCCCTTCCGTGAGTGCCATAATTCTCAAGTTGGTAATACCATTCTTTCTCATTTGATCCAGTTCTCTTCGGAGGCGAGCGGGGTCAGAGCCTTGTTGGCTACCTGCGAGGTTCATGCCTTGCCAGTAGTTGGTGCCCATAAAGAAATAGGTACTTCCATTCCTATAAAATTTTCCGTCATGGGCGGTGATGAAACCCTTATTAACATCTTGTGTTAAGCCAGTAAGGCAACTACAAACTGCGATCAGAAGGAGAAAAACAATTTTCATTTTTTGTTGCAGCTATTGCCTGATAAATATAAGTAAATTAGCAATAGATTTTTTGGATTCTGGATCAGATAGGTCATGATGAGCTATTGGCCACGAAAATCACTTTTTGAGGATTAAGCGATATAAATTTCCTCCCATAATATTTTCAAATAATTCGTCAGCAATAACAAGGTCATTCTTATCATCAAAACATATTGCCTCTTTCTGGGAGAAATGGTTCATTTTGATAAGATGGATTGCTCCCTTAAAGAAATGCGATCCTTTGAAATTTTCAAAAACCCACACTTTATCTGAAGATAGAAGTGCCAATCTTTTTCCATCCTTGCTAATGTCTGCCCCGGTTATCCAGCTGTTGAAACTATTTTTTCCTCCTAAATAAATACTATCAGCCAATTGAGCTTGGTACTTCCCTGGTTTGGCAGGAATTTTATATACTCTTACATATCCATCATACGGTAATGATCTGTTTTTATTAAAGATAAAGAGCGAGTCATTAAAATAGATTAATGCTTCAGCATCATAAATTAATTCATTGTTTTTTGGTGGAAAAGACTTTTGACTAGGGTAGTTAAACTCAATGATCTCAGCTGGAACTCTCATCTCAGAATTCTTAAGTGGATTAGCAACCTTATATACTTGCAGCGTTCGTCTTATATTGATATTATTTCCAATGTCGCCAATAAATAAATTGCCCTCTCTATCGGCAGCGATATCCTCCCAATCAAAATTAACTGCGTGAGTAATTTTTTTTACAGTCTTAATTAATCCTTCAGCCGTCATTAGCATGATATAAGGACCATTGTCACTATCGTTGTGTACCCAGAAGCCCTCGGTCGTAAAGATCATGCCCGAAATCTCTTTGGCTGATTTCGGTAAGTGAGCTATCAGTTCGAGCTCACAAGTAGTAGTATCGGCTCGTTGCCCAAAACCTGTTGAAAGTAAAAATAATCCAAACAGAAAGACTAAAGCGATCTTCATCGACTTTGCAAATATATTTCAGTATAAATAGTTAAAAGTTCTTTTGCCGTGCTTTCCCAACTAAATTGTTGTGCTCTCGCGTAGCCTTTGTCAATTAACGTTTGGCGATAAATTGTATCTGAAAGAATTTTTGATATTCCTGAAGCAATATTTGTTTTGTTGTTTGGGTCAATTAAATGGGCGGCATTTCCTGCAATCTCAGGCATGGAAGATGCTTGTGAAGTAATTACTGGAGTTCCACATGCCATGGATTCCAGAATGGGCAATCCAAAGCTTTCTCTTTTAGAAGTATAAAGAAACAAGCTGGCCAAATTATAAATTGCTGGCTGTTCGTGAAAAGGTATATATCCGATAGAGAGTATGTTTGATCTTGTTAATTGAGGTGGGTTAATGTTGTTAAGTTCACTCTGTAAATATTCTTCAAAAGCTCCGGCCACAACCAATGGAAGTTTTGGCGAGCTGTCTGATTGAAAATATTCAATGTATCCCTTTATAGTTTCTTTTGTGTTTTTTTTGGGAGCCGAATTTCCGGAGAACAGAATGAATTCTTTTGGGAGCTTATATTTTTTTCGGATTATTTCGGTTGATGAAGAATCCATCTTTTGAAACGACTGGTCAACAGCATTATAGAGAACAGTTAAATGAGTTGGAGCAATTTTTAGATATTTAAGTATTTGACTTTTTTCCGAATACGAAACTGTTATGACTTTTTTTATTTTACTTATTACTTGTTGTAAAACTATTCTTCGATAAATGTTCCCTATATTTTGATAAGAATTGCCTTTGAAATTAGTATTTTCTAAAAAAATAATATCGTGAAGAGTTAAAACAATTGGGACTGAGGTAAAAAGTGGAGCTGTGTTTGCAGTACAATGCAGCAGGTCAATTTTTTCTTCTTTAATTGCCCGGGGCAATTTTATCTGCTCCCACTCGGGAAAGGACCTGGCGGGAATTTGACGAATCTTGAAATTTTCAGTTTCCTGAATACAAGTGTTGTCCACATCTGATCTGACAAAAATTACATATTGGTTTACCTTATCAATTTTTTGAAGATGGCGAATGATTTCTAGCGCTACTATTTCAAGTCCGTGCTTTTTCTCTCTAAAGAGTCGTTGGGCTTCAATGCCTATTTTCATTACTTCGCAATTACTTTCGTAATTTTTAATTTATTGAGTTCTATTTTTTAGAACTGCTTCATAAACTTTTTCAATCTCTTTGACCATTCTTGTTACTTCAAATCTGGCTTCAATTACTTTTCTGGCATTTTCTCCGTAACGCTGAATTAAATTTTTGTTCTCATGCAAATGAACAAGGGCATTGGCTAGATCGACAGGAGATTGTTGAGGGATAAGCACTCCTGAAATATTATTTTCTACCGCCTCTTTTGTTCCGTCTACCGGGGTAGCAACAACTGCTTTCTTCATGGCCATTGCCTCCAAAAGACCAATCGGTAATCCTTCCCATAAACTCGGTAAACAATAAATATCAATTCCCGCCAACACATTTGGAATATCCTGTCTAAAATCCTGAAAAATTATTTGACCTTCAACATTTAGTTTTTTAGCAAGTTCTAGGCTGCTTTCTTTTAAGTCGCCATTCCCTACAATTAAAAATTTTATTTTGTTTGTCTTCTTAATAACTTCGGCAATAGCCAGGATCATGGTGTGCGGATCTTTCTGAACGGTCATCCTCACCATATAGCCAACAAGTGTTTCATCAGCAGCTATGTTTAATTCATTTCTTAATTCCTTGTACTTTTGTTGAGGATTAAATTTAGTTAAGTCAATCCCATAGTTTATGATTTGCCCACGACTCAATCCCAGCATTACTCCATCTTGGTAATTGCTCTTTGAAACACAGATGGTTATTTTTGATCTATTAATTAAGAATTTCTCCCCTGCTTCGCGCAACTTTCGGACGAAAAAATTTTGGTCTTGATGGAATGACCACCCATGTACGGTGTAGATAATCGGTAACTTTAGTTTTTTTGCAGCCCAAAATACATTGGAGTTAGCTCTTGTTCCATGAGCATGGACAAGTTTAATATTCTGGTCTTTAAGAAAATTGTAAACTTCTTTCCAAATTAAAAAATTGAATGGTTTTTCTGTTGCAATGATATGCGTTTTGATGCCCCAATTAGTGAGTGTGGTGATCATTGGGCCGTCTGTGAAAGACAGGACGATGGGTTCGTATTTGGTTTTATCCAAATATTTTATCAAATCTAAGACATGAGATTCACCACCACCAATTTTGCCCTGTCGAATAGTAACAAGAATCTTAATGGGAGCAAGCATTAGGAATTATCGTTTGTGATTTTTGTAATTAGTTCTTTTTCCACACCATCAAGTAGCCACCAGTAAAAGAGGTGGGAAGCATATCGGCAACTTTCCCATCTAACGTTTGCAACATACGTGATCTCGAAGCAATTAAAGAAACGGGAAATATATCATCAATGAAATTTGAACTCTCTATTCTTTCAATTTTGAACCCATTATCTTTCGATAACCGCTCGAGTTCCGTCTTAGTGAAAAACTGAATATGATCTAAGTTATCAGCATCTGACTGAATGGTTGTTCCTGAATAGCCAAGGGCCTTCTTGACTTGGATCACAGATCTCCAAGCCCAGTTATTTTTTTTTCTTAATTTGAGAAATGGTTTTGTAACCAACGATTCTCTCGGGCCTTTTCCATTGGGCACAGTAACTAACAAAATGCCATTATCATTTAGTATTTCTAACAATTGTTTTAGTAATGCTCCGGGTTGATTCAGGTGTTCAAGTACTTCTGAGCAAACGATGGCATCATACCGTTGGCCAGAAGCGCGCATAGTTTCCGCATCCATTACGCTAAAGGTTACGTTGGTAAATGGATTTTTTTGCTTTGCATTTCCAATAGACTTATCACTCATATCAATGCCGTGCACTGCGTAGCCTTCTTTCCCTAATTGCAAACTAATTATTCCGTTTCCGCAACCAACATCAAGAACAGAGCCGCTCTTTGGGATTGATTCGGCTAAATTTTTCTTGATAAAATCAAGCCTTTTCAAGTCAGCTATTCTTGTATACGTTGGTATTTCTAGTGTGTTATTCATAATGTTATTTTTCTTAACTCTTCAATTTATGTAAATTCCTTTAAGGAAACGACCTTATTTCATCCATTTGTTATACCACAGCTGAAAGAGTAAAATATTCCAAATTTTTTGATGGCTGATTTCGTTACCGCTTAGGTATTGGTCGCGCCATTTAATTACTTCTTCTGCGTTAAAGATATTTTGTTCTTTTAGGGTAGATTCATTTAGATAATCGTACAATAGACTTTTCATTTCGTCTTTAAACCAAATAGTTAAAGGGGCAATAAAGGGCATTTTTGGCCGATCCATTAGTTTTGGATCAATATACCTATGAACGACACTCTTTAGCAATGATTTAGTTACGCCATTTCTGATTTTATAATCGGAAGGAAGCCGGCTAACGAATTCAATAACATGTTGATCTAAGAATGGCTCCCTTCCTTCTAGGCCAACTGACATGGAAGCCCGATCTATTTTTACTAGGTTATTATCTAATAAAAAAGTCTTGTAGTCGATAGCCAATAATTTATTCAATTCGTCATTGCTATCATTAAGAAGTGGCGCGCTATCGAAATAGGTTTCAAGATCATCAAAGTCTGCCTTTAAAATTGATCTTGTTTCGTTTTGAGTGATGTAATGACTGATGCATTTTAATGCAACATAAGGGCTATGACTGCTCCAGATATCACGCATTTTTTCATAGCGACTTGCGAAATTGTACGTTTTAGAAAAGTAGGGTATGTATTTAGGGTTGATCCCTTTCATCCCTCCGGCCAAAATAGATTGAACTATGGTTGGTAGATTTTTTGTATAGCCAACGGCCTGTTTAAATTTATTATAACCTGCGAAGATTTCATCTCCTCCATCGCCTGAGAGGGCTACGGTCACTTTTTTTCTAGCTAATTGGCTTACCAGTATCGTTGGCACTACTGAGTTATCAGCAAATGGTTCGTCATAAACAAAAGGTAAATTGTGAAATACCTCAGTAGCATCTTTTGCTGTACAGTAATATTCTGTATGATCGGTTCCTAAATAGTCTGCAATCTTCTTGGCCTCTGTAGCCTCATTGAATTTCTGTTCGTGAAAACCAATGGTGAATGTTTTTATTTTTTCAGTCCGATTTTTTTGAAGAATAGCTGCCACTGCAGAACTGTCATACCCTCCACTTAAGAATACTCCTACAGGAACATCGGCCACCATGCGATAATTGAAAGCTTTGGTTAGTATTTTGTCAGTTTCTTCTACTGCATCTTCATATCCGATGGATAACTTGGGTTTGTTATAAGCATCCACCACGTCCCAATACTTAATTTCTTGATGAGTTTTATTTTGCAAATTGAATTGCAAGTAGTGACCAGGCTTTATTTTATAGGTATTTTGAAAAATGCAGTGTGGTGTGGGTATGTAACTATATTTCAAATACAAACTCAAAGCATTAGTGTTAATTGCTTTTTTGAAGGCCGGGTTTTGATGAAAGGCTTTTAGTTCGGATCCAAAAATCAGCGTTTTATTGTCGTAGTAATAATAAAGTGGCTTTACACCAACCCGGTCTTTTACCAACAAGAAAATTGATTTCTCATGATCGTAGAGCGCATAGGCAAACATGCCAACAAATTTCTTGAGTGATTCCATGCCCCACACTTTGTATGCGACTAAAATCACCTCGGTATCTGTATCAGTAGTAAAGGAGAATCCGAGCTGCTTTAGCTCATTACGAATCTCAATAAAATTATAAATCTCTCCGTTGAATACAATGGTGAGATTATCTCTTCTAAAAGGTTGCTTTCCACGATCTGACAAATCTAAAATTGAAAGCCTTCTATGCCCCAACCCAAGCAAGCAATTTTTTTCTTCCGTAAGACTTGTGTCATGGGCATCCGGGCCACGATGAGCCAACGTATTAGTCATATTCACAAGTACTTCCTGTGAAAGTGTTTTTGAAAAATCACAGAATCCGGTTATTCCACACATAGTTAATACTAAGCTTTTTGAATAGTGTCTAATGAAATATGATCTAAAGTAGTATGAAAAGGTACTCGTTTATAAATATTTATATTTTGAATGTTCCAAAGCATGGCCTTTGTGAAGGCAGCTAAGTGATCAAATTGGCGCTTGAATAGAAAAGTCAAAATATTTTTGGGTATGGTAAAAGAGACTAGGTACAAAAAAAAGCAAGTAAACTCAAAGGCAGTAGTATTTCTGCGCATAAACATAATACGATTTCTGCTGTTATAATATACTTTCAATGGTGATGTTTTACCAATGGACATTGATTCTTTGTGAAGAATGTATACTTGACTCTGATAGTAAATTTTATAACCAAATTTAATCGTTTGTGCAGACCAGTCGAGTTCTTCATAGCATAAAAAGAAGTGATCTGTGAAGATGCCTACTTTATCCACTACCTCTTTCTTTACCATCATAGCAGCACCGTTGGCGTAGTGTGTGTAGCCAGGAGTATCATATTGGCCATTGTCCACTTCACGATCGCCCACTTGACTGTTTCTACCAGTGAACGAATTAATCTTGTTGTAGCCCGCGAATTGAATCACTTTAGGGAAATCGTAATAATGGATTTTAGGACTTACCATTCCTACTTTTGGATCGGTACTGAAAGGCTCTAATAATTTTTCTATGAGGTTAGTATCAGCAATTTCAGTGTCGTTGTTAACGATGAAAAAGAAATCTCCTTTGGCCACTTTCATACCCAAGTTATTGCCTCCGGTGAATCCTAAATTTCTGATCGTTCTGAAAAACTTAACAAATGGAAATTCTTTTTTAATTGATTCTGTGGGGTCTTGTTCAGAAGCATTATCAATTACAATTACTTCGTAATTTGGGTAGCTTAGTTTATTAAGCGAACGCAGAAATTCACCCGTAATCTTCAGTTGATTGAAATTAATGGTGATAATAGATACTAAAGGCAAATTCTGTGGCACGCTGCTACTGCTGTTTATGCGGAGTATGAATGAATTTTTTGTTGGCGCCCTTCAACTTAAAGTGTAGGCTAAAAATTGTAACAAAAGCTTTTGGGGCGGTCAATAAAGCCTTGAAGAATGATTTGTTAAGGTAAGAGCTTGGGATAGCAATTAAGAAACTTAATCCATAAAGCGCTAACAAAAGAAACCAATATCCAAAATGTATATGAAGAATATTTCTGAGTCCAATACTAAGCAGTGCAACAATAGACAAGAGACCTAAATTCATCATCCTCGGCAGTTGAATATTGTATAAAATAGCAATATTGAAAATTGAAAGATTACCATTGAACAAACTTTTCATTCCTTTGAAAAAGAATTTTTTGAAGTAGATGTAATGGCTGGACATCCACCTTTTACGCTGATTTTCAAAAACTTCCGGGCTGTCGACCTTTTCATCTAAAACAATTCCATCTTTTAGGTAGTGGATCTTTGTGTTGCTTTCAAGGATTTTTAATTGAAGTTCTTTATCAAATCCCCCGATAGAGTCAATTGTATCAATCACGTCTTTCAATAATGAGAACTTGAAAGCCATGCCTGATCCAATGATTGGGCTAGATAACCCAAGGGCAATGGCTCCTTGGCGGTTGATGTGATTGGCGATGGCTTCACTCAATCCGTCTAAAATAGCAAAAGAAGTATTTTTGTTTTTGGCAGTTCGCTGACCTTGTATCGCATTCCATCCATTGTTATGGCAGAGATTTATTTTTTCTAAAAAGTCATTTTGCATTACATTGTCTGCATCGAGTATGACAGCCAGGTCGTATTTGTTGTAGGTATTCAATATGCTTTGTAGCGATTTCACCTTCGTGCTTTTGTCGAAATGAACTTCATGAACGATGATATCAAGGGCTCTCAACTCGGCCAAGGTATCTTGTTGAAGCGAATCGGCAATTACAATTACGTCATAAAAAGTTTTAGAATAAGATTGAACCAACGCCTGCCTCGCAACATTAACAATCACGCTATCCTCTTTATAAGAAGGAATTAAAACGGCAATTTGATGGTGGTGATCAGTTGGCTTAGAAATGAATTTTGGTGTGCGATAAAATAATCCTGCAATAGCAAAGACAAGACTGTAGGAGACAGCGAATGAGAAGTATGAAAATAATAGTAACTCAATCCAAACTCCCATAGCGCAAAGATAATTATACTGCCACCTCTTGAGTAAGCGCTGGGAGAGTTTTAATTACTAAAATCAGGTCATTTTTAAATGTATGATTGTTGGCATATTCTATATCAAGGGCTATTCTTTCTTCATCAGAAAGTTCTTTTTTACCTCTCTTTGTGACTTGCCATAACCCTGTAA
>JAYVPS010000041.1:0-2619 GCA_043757225.1 Cytophagales bacterium
TAAAGCGCCACCATCACCAGCACAGCACCCATTGCTGTATGAATTGTAAAAGGCTCGTGAAGTAAAAAAGTTGCAAACACAAATCCAAAGACTGGACAAAGGAAAAGCCAAAGCGAAGCTCTTACGGCATCATCCTTCAGCAGGCGTAGCCACAACTGAACGGCCACGATAGAAACCGGGATTATCAGCCACGTCAGGGAAAGCCAAAACCGCCAATCAAAATTGTTATCATCTTGATGTAGCACCCATGCAAACGGAAGCAGCATCAACCCGCCAATTAAAACCTGCCAGCCATTAATAGTTATTCGTTGTAATTGCCATTTTACAGAGGCGTAATAAACCGACCCAATCGAATACATAAGCATGCACAGAATAATGAGTAAAACTCCTCCTAATGTAGAATGCCCTGATTGAAGCAGTGGGAAAGTTGCAATGCCCACTCCCACCATGCCAATTAAAATACTTACCCACTCCCGAAACAAAACTTTTCGCTTCATAATAACAGCAGAAAGAATGCTGATCATTAATGGATTAAGGGCGATGGCCATGGTAGTGATGCCCGCTGCCACATACCGAAGCGCCACAATAAAAATACCCAGATAAAGTGCCGTGTTGAAAAAACCGAACACCGTGAGGTGCCACCACTCTTTGCCCATTGGCAATGAATAACGCATTACAACATGAGCAATGATCAGCAACAACATGCCGGCCAGCAAAAAACGAAGGGTAAAAAATGTAAGAGGCTCTACTGATTGAAGTCCCAACTTGCCGGCAGACGATGCAGAAGCCCAAAGCAGGGCAAAGCCAAAGCCAGTTGCTATGTATAGAAGGTTAGATTTTTTCATCAGGTTTTTAGGCTCCAAGCCATAGCTAAAGGCTGCAACTTGTAGCCTGCTGCCAACTAATCGTTTTCAACTTATAGTGGACCCCTCACTCACTTTTTCATTCGGCTGCAACATTCGAAGGGTTCCGTCTTTATCAGCGGCCATTAGGATCATTCCTTGTGATTCTACACCCATGATTTTTCTTGGAGCCAGGTTTATTAAAATCGTTACTTGTTTGCCTGTTATTTCTTCAGGTGAAAAATATTCCGCAATGCCACTCATTACTGTTCTTGTATCAATACCCGTATCTACTTGTAGCTTCAATAGTTTTTTTGATTTCTCTGCACGCTCTGCTTTTATCACGGTGCCAACACGGATATCCATTTTGGAAAAATCATCAAAGCTTACTTCTGTCTTAGAAGGTGTTGTAGGTTGACTCGCTAACTCCATCACTCTCTTTGAATCGTTTAATTTTTTGATCTGTCGCTCGATTACTTCATCTTCTATTTTTTCAAATAGAAGAGCAGGTTCACCTAACGTATGCCCTTCTTTCAAAAAGTCGGGCGAGCCTGCCGCTCCCCAGTTTTCTTGTTTTAGTTGAAGCATGTCGCGCAGTTTCTTAGCTGTGAACGGCAGAAAAGGTTCTGCAACAATCGTTAAGTTTGCCGCGATTTGTAGTGAGATGTTTAAGATCGTGGCCACTCGAGACAAATCTGTTTTGGCCAGCTTCCAGGGTTCCGTCTCAGCTAAATATTTATTTCCCAATCGTGCCAAATCAATAAGGCTCGCTGTTGCTTCTCGGAAACGATATTGCTCAATAGAAGCTCCAATGCGCGAAGGGAACTCTTTTAGTTCAGCTAATACTTTGGCATCTACTTCCGTTAATTTTCCACGAGCAGGAATTTTATTATCAAAATATTTCTGTGTAAGCACTAAAGCCCTGTTTACAAAATTTCCGAATATGGCTACCAGTTCATTATTATTCTTCGCCTGAAAATCTTTCCAGGTAAACTCGCTGTCTTTTGTTTCCGGCAGATTAGTAAGCAACGCATAACGTAACACATCTGGCTTATCCGGAAAATCTTCTAAGTACTCGTGCATTTCAATTGACCAGCCACGACTGGTTGACATTTTATCGCCTTCCAAATTCATGAACTCATTGGCCGGAACGTTATCAGGCAAAATATATTCGCCCGTAGCGTGAAGCATGATGGGGAAAATAATGCAATGAAAAACAATATTGTCTTTGCCCACAAAGTGAACGAGCTTCGTATCCTTATCCTGCCAATATTTTTTCCAATCTTCCTTTTGCGCTCCGTTAAAACTGCGCTGAGGCGTAGAGAATTCATTTTTACCTTCCGCTAATTCCTGAAACAATGCACGGGTGGCTGAGATGTATCCGATGGGTGCATCAAACCACACATACAAAACTTTCCCTTCTGCATCGGGCAACGGAACTTTAATACCCCAGTCGAGGTCACGCGTCATAGCGCGCGGCTGCAGCCCGGCATCAATCCATGATTTGCACTGACCGTAAACATTTACTTTCCAATCTGCTTTGTGCGAATCTAAAATCCATTCGCTCAACCACTTTTCGTAATCCTGCAAAGGCAAGTACCAATGCTTGGTCAATTTTAATATCGGGGCATTCCCCGTAAGGGTAGAGCGCGGATTGATTAATTCTCTCGGGCTAAGAGTAGAGCCACATTTTTCGCACTGATCGCCATAGGCATTAGGATTACCACACTTGGGGCACGTGCCAATGATGTAACGATCGGCTAAAAACAGATTGGCC
>JAYVPS010000042.1:0-9566 GCA_043757225.1 Cytophagales bacterium
AAAAACTGAACTTATTTGGAGTTATCCATATTTCAACATCTTGTTTGTAAAAACATCCATTTAGTCTATTCCTGTTTACTCCCCAGCTTTTGAATGTGATCCCAAGTAATCCAGATTTTTATAAAGCAAAAAGCCACCCCTGAAACAGGAGAGGCTTTTTATCTAAATAACTATATCCCTTAGTTCTTCTTAACCGGAACAACCGTTGGGGTAGTTACGGGTTGAGGGGTTACACCTAACTTCTTCAAAACCAAATTGGAAATGTTATAAGTCTCATCGCTATAAAGCAAAATGTCACCGCCATTCGCAACTTGTGGGCTAAGGATAAAAGTATATCCATTTTCTTTCGCTACCTCTTCAATAGTTTTACCTACTTTTTTAAATACAGGCTCCATCAAACTCGCTTGTTTTTTCTGAACTGACGCTTGCGCTTCTTGCTGAAATTTTTGGAAGCCTTCTTGCAACGCTTGCAGTTCTCTTTCCTTATCTGCCTTAATAGCGTCAGGGGTAGTGGCCGGCAAACTTTGGTAGGCTTTTAACCTCGCTTCAAAATCCTGTTGTTTGGCTTTCAACGTATTCTCTAGTTGAGTTCCATGTGTTTTTAATTCACTATCAATTTGTTTGTATTCTGGCAGCTGGCTAAAAATGTATTCCCAATCAGCATAGCCAATTTTTTGAGTTTGAGCTTGAGCGGTTGTTAGTGCAAATCCGCAAAGCAAGGCAAGAAAAAGTGTTCTCATTTTTGAAGGTTAAGTTACTTGTTATTAATTTATTTTACTTTATCATTCGGATCACCCAGACCCAGTTCTTCCAATACAAAATCTGTGTAATCGTGCCGCGGATCCGTATATATCATCACCATTTCAGCTGATTTATCAAAAACAATTGCCAGTCGGTTGGTTTTAGCCACTTTGCCAACAGCATCAAACAGTTTATCCTGCAAAGGTTTAATCAATTCTTGTTTTTTCAAAAAAAATAGACCTCCAAATCCAAAAACTTTTTTCTGATAGTCCTTCAACTCAGTTTCTTTCTTCTTTATGTCGTTTAGACGTTCCAGCTTCATTTCTTCAGTCAAAAGCACTTGTTCTGCCTGAAACGATCGATAGAGTCCATCTACTTTGGTCTGCATTTCCTCAATTTCCTTTTGCCAGGCAGCCGAGAGTTGATCTATTTCTCCCTGTGCCTTAGCATATTCGGGCATTTTGCTCAATACAAAGCCAGAGTCA
This sequence comes from Cytophagales bacterium, assembly GCA_043757225.1. GTDB lineage: Bacteria > Bacteroidota > Bacteroidia > Cytophagales > Cyclobacteriaceae > ELB16-189. The sequence goes on from JAYVPS010000042.1 coordinate 1,227, forward strand.
AAGTAACCGAACTTCTGTGCTTTGACAAAATTCAGGCCGAAAACAAAAAAAAAGATGGAAAAGAAGAAAAGCCTCATTTTTTACCTGATTTGTTGACCAATAGTAAAATGGAATTGTGACCCACTCACAGTCGCTGCATTTGGTAATCTGTCAAAACCATATGCCCAGTTCAAACCAATAAGACCAAAGGCCGGCATGAAAATGCGTGCGCCAAATCCTGCTGATTTATACAAATCAAACGGATTGAAGAGTTGATAATTGTTCCAGTTATTCCCAGCCTCACCAAAAGTAAATGCGTAGACGGTGGCTGATTGGCTTGTAACCACCGGGTATCGAAGTTCCATTCCAACTTTATTATAAACAATACCTCCTTCAATACCAATAACCGCTTGTGATCCTCGCGCAGCATAAAGAGGTGGCGTTACTTGATTGTCAGGATACCCGCGCAAACCAACAATATCTTGCCCCAAAACGAATGAGTTAAATCCGCCCGTCAATCCTGCACCCCCCATTAAAAACCTTTCAAAGGGACCAGGGGTAATTTTATTATTATAGGTATCGATAAAACCCATATGTACTTTGGTTTCTAACACCAAGCTGCGACCGGTAGGCTTGGGGCTGCCCAGAATCTTAACATAAAACTTCGCATCAAACATTACTTTATAGAGTTCAACCCATTTGTAACGCTGGTCTCTATCTAAATAATACCCTGGATCTCGCCAAAGGGAATATGGCGGTGTAAGGTCTAAACTCAAAGAAACTGATGATCCAGCCGTTGGGAACATTGGATTATCAATGCTATTCCTAGCTAGCGTTGTATTGAGTTTTAAGCTGTTTGTGGTACCAACAGAAGGGAGAATTAGTGATCCGCCAAAGTAGTTACTGTAATCATAAACCAAAAAAGAAAGCGAATTAGTAAGAGAGAAGTAGTTGTCTGGCCACTCTAACCTACGGCCAAACCCGATTGTGATGCCTGATTGCTTCAACGAAGAGTTATCATTAAAATCAACAGAATTGAATCCCCTAACAGGTAAACGCGAAATAGAATGGTTCAAACTCACCGTTAACGCGTTGGGTCTTCTTCCACCTAGCCAAGGCTCAGTAAATGAAATACTATAACTTTGGAAAGATTTTCCGTTGGCTTGCGCCTGCAAAGAAAGACGCTGTCCATCCCCTACAGGTAAGGGTCTCCATTTCTTCAAGTGAGGAACGTTGCGAAGCGAAAAATTATTAAAAGTCAACCCCACCGTACCTACAAATCCATAGTACCCGCCCCATCCGCCAGATAATTGCACTTGGTCGTTGGATTGTTCTTCTACTTTCCAGCCAATGTTAACTGTTCCCTTGGCGGGATTAGGCTTAATATCCTGTTCAATTTTTTGAGGGTTAAAAAAACCCATTTGCGAAAGTTGTTGTTGCGTTCTAATAATATCAGCACGTCTAAACTTCTGACCAGGAATCGTTGTAAGCTCTCTGAGAATTACATGGTCACTTGTTCTTTCGTTCCCAGCAATCGTTACCTCATCAATAATTGCTTGGTCGCCTTCAAATATCCTCATTTCAACATCAATCGAATCGCCTACCACGGCTACTTCAACGGGTGTTACTCGGAAGAACAGGTAACCATCATCCATATAAAGTCCACTAATGTCAGCCCCTTTTGGGTTAAAGGATGTTTTTCTATCGATCATCTCCTGGTTATAAACATCGCCCTTGTTGATGTCAAGAACTTTATTCAAGGTAGCTGCGGAATACAGATAATTGCCTGTCCAGATAATATTGCGGAAATAATACTTTCTTCCTTCGCTTATTTTTATGTGAACATCAATTTTGGAATCGTTGTAGCGTGTAATTGTATCAGAAACTATATCCACATCTCTATAGCCTTGTGTGTTATAGTAGGCCAATAATTTCTTTTTATCTTCGTCAAATTCAGTTCGTATAAACTTAGATCCTGTTAAGAAATTCAGTTTCACTGTTCTATTAAGAAATTCCTTTACATCTCTCCAACTCGTTTTCTTAGCTGAGTCCGTTAGAAATTCTTTCACTTTATGAGAGCGTAAATCAATCAGTTCTTTCAAAATCACTCGGTGCAACGTGATACGAGCATGCTCTTTTGTCTTCTTCAATTTCTTTTTCAAAATCGAAGCAGAAACTTGCTCATTCCCTTCAAAATTAACGTTGTGGACTTTCACTTTCGATTTTACGTTCACGTTAATCCGAAGCCGAACGCCACCTCGATTTAGCGTATCACCCTCTTGAGTAATTTTAACAACTGTATTTAGAAATCCCTTTTTTACGAAATGCTTCCGCACAGCCAACTCTGCATTTCGGATGGTAGCATCATTAACTATTTTCCCGCGAATAAGGTGGAGATCATCTTTTAAACTGCTCTGTTTTGATTTACTAATGCCATCAAAATAAAAATCAGTTAGGCGAGGCCGTTCAGCCAATTTAATAGCGAGAAATACATTATTGCCTTCAATTCTATCTACCGAAATAGTAGCATCTCCTATTAAGCCATGTTTCCACAATTTTCTAATCGCACCCGAAACGCCTTCCCCTGGGATCTTTATTTTATCTCCTACTTTTAATCCTGTCAAGGAGACCATTGCATTTTTATCTAATACATTGAGGCCAGTAACCTCAATGCCACCAATTGTGTATTCGGCTGGTGAACGGTAGTTGAGTTCCCCAGTCTTTGGAGTAGGGGCTTCTTGAGCAGCCGCATTACGCCCCTTCCTGAACTGGGCAGTACATACAACGCTAACGCTTAATAACAAAAAAATTATCAGAATCCGGTTCATTCAATCAGGCAATAGTGGACAATACTTTTCCAAATCTTCGCTCTCTCTTTTGATATTCACAAATTGCCTCGTAAAGGTCTTCCTTTCGGAAATCCGGCCACAATTTTTGCGTAATGTATATCTCTGTATACGCAATCTGCCACAATAGAAAATTACTTATTCGCATTTCTCCACTCGTTCTTATTAATAGTTCAGGATCCGGTACCTCTGTGGTTTCGAGGTGAGAGGAGAATAATTGCTCATCAATTTCTCCTGCCTTAAGCTCTCCTCTTTTTACCTTTTCACTAATTTCTTTTACTGCCTTTATTATCTCCCACCTGCCACTATAATTTAACGCAATCATCAATGTAAGTCCTACATTACTTTTTGTTGCTTCCATAGCCTCTCTCAAATTCTCCCTGCAGTTTAGAGGCAGTTGATTAATATCACCGATTGTTCTCAGCCTCACCTTATTTTTATGCAACAAATTGATTTCCTTTTGTAGGGTATTGACCAATAGTTCCATTAATGCATCCACTTCTTCTTTAGGCCTTCCCCAATTTTCAGTACTAAACGCATAAAGAGTTAAAAACTTAATCCCAAGTTCCCCAGCACCCTCAATAACATGCCTCACCGCCTCTATTGCATTTCTATGTCCAAAAATCCGAGCAGCACCCTTCTTTTTTGCCCACCGTCCATTGCCGTCCATGATAACGGCCACATGCTCAGGCAAATTATGAGGGTCAATATTTTCTTTGGTTGAAGCCACAGGGGTGCAAAAGTAGCCTTTTTTTGAAACTTTAACCCACCTATTCGCTGACTTCGACCTAGCGAATTAATGATGATTTCAAATGGTAAATAGTTTAATATACGGAGGCCGAACCCGGGACTATCCCTTACTCAATAAGGGCTTTTAGCACAGGGGATGTCATAAAACGTATAGGTAAGAGTAATGCCTGTGAAAAAGTAATTGTCGTAGTCATTAGGATTACCATATTGGTAATTCTTAAAGGAGGGATCTCCGTATGAAATGTTATCCAAATAATCAAAAAAAGTCTTTCGAATGCCAATCTCAAAAGCGATGTAATATTTGGGATTAAGGACATATTTCATCCCACCGCCAATTGGTATTGCCATCTGCACATTACTATAGCCGGCCGTTTTATTCTGAACTCCTGATATGCTGAAAAGAGCAATACCGGTAAATAGATAGGGTGTAAAACGAAGCCTTCTCTTATCATCTCGCCAATCTAAAAAGTGATATTCAAAGGTGCCCGCGAGTTCAAGTAAAAAAATATCAAAGGAAGCCGCCCTTTTGGTTGCAAAAGGATCAATAGGATTATTTTTATCACTTGCTGCCAATTGGCCACCGGTAAGTGAAGTGCGAAAGCTAATTACTTTGCTTATGTTAGACCGATAGAATACAGTCGCTGCCGGTTTGGATGTAGTAAGATCATATGTTCTCACTAAGTCACCCGTGTAGTTGAATACTCCAAGCCCACCTCCAATTTCGGTATGCTGCGATATTTGCCCAGCCGAACTATGTGCCAAAAAAAAACAGGCTACAAAAAATAATTTCGCAAAACGGCAGTAAGCCATTACCTGAATTTGGCTTTGTGGAAGGTCGCTCCCAAGATATAGGTAAGACGTATGGAAGTTACCATGTATATATCGTTCTGGTTTTTATTGCCTCTGACGTTGTCCTTAAACTCAGAGCCATAGCCAGGGAGGACGGAATACTGATTCCCATCTCTTCCAGTATATTGGTAGGGAGCCACTCCGGCTATCAAGTCGCTAGCAGGCACTTCTCCTGATCGGTATGATAAGGCCTGTGCCAAAGGATCTTTAAATACTCCTAAATCTACATAGTTAGCACTTACATCATCCAAATAATCAGTGAATGTATAGCGAAATCCAAGGTCGGCCCACAAATCCATAACTTCGTTTAACCTAAAACGTGCCCCAAGGCCAAATGGTATGGCAACTTGCAACAAACTGTAAGGTTTGATCCCATAATTTATATCTCCGGGATTAAGTGTAGCATTTTGTCCTTCTGTGCCTAAAGGTTGCAAATCCACCCACTGCCCCGCTTGCGCTAAGGCATTGCCTTGCAAATCTTTGGCAGGGGCTTGCGCTTGAGGATTATGATAAAACAACGCAATGCCCAGATAAGCATACGGAGTCCATTTGACTCGGCTTATGTACGTTGCCTGATTGGCAAACAAATCGAAATAAGCAACAGCAGAGACCTCATGTATTCTGTTTCTAAAGGATGCATTTCTTTGGTGACGAAAGCCTCCGGTATTAGGATCCTTGGGTTCGGCTGATTCGCTATCCGAACCTTTCAATGTGCCATACATATATTGAAGTTGTAATGTATAGCGAGGGCCAAAGCGATGAAATAGGGATATTCCTAAACCCGGGTTGGTAAAAGATATGTCCGTGCTGAATTTATTAGGAAGTGGAGCCAGATCTCCAAAATAGTTCAATGCATTGACAGAAAAACCAATGCCTGAATAAATATTCGCTCTTTGAAAGCCGCCTTTCTTACCCCTAAAAGAGGCGATTCTCTTATTATTTTTTTTAAGTGACTTACGATTTAATTGAGCAAAAGTGTCTGTTGATGATCCGATCAACAAAAAAACACTTATCAGAACTAAACACAACTTTCTCATATCGAGTACGATTAGGCCAACTGCAAAGTTAAAAAATTAACCCAAAAGGCAAGCCTCTCTTGGTCAGAACTTTGAACTATCTCATTTCTAATTTCGGATATCCAGGCCCCAATTTAGCTTCTGGCGAAGGGTATTGAAATAACTTTGGCCTTCCAATTGAATCAATTTTACCCGAAATTTTTCTTTCTTAATCTTTAGTTTCACCGATTCATCAACTGTTTCAAAACGTGAGTCCAGCGAAACCAAATATTTTTTGCTACGCCCTTCTATGTGAAATGTGATTTCAGAATTATCTGCCAGCACGATTGGCCTTGTACCTAGGTTATGCGGGCTGACAGCTGTTATAACAAAACTTTCTGACTTGGGGTGAACTAGTGGACCCCCACAACTAAGTGAATATCCTGTAGAGCCCGTGGGGGTAGAAACAATAATCCCGTCTGACCAATAAGAATTCAACAACTCACCATCTACATGCACATGAACTGTGATCATAGAAGAGGTGTCTTTCTTCATAATGGTGAAATCGTTCAGAGCAAAATTGAGATTGCCAAAAAGTTTTGGTGTAGAAATCAGCTTGATTATTGAACGGCTGTCAATTGAATAGTCACCTTTAAAAAGTGCGTCAATGGATTCCTCCATATCATCACGGCTGTTAGTTGCCAAGAAACCTAAACGTCCCGTGTTGATACCTATGATGGGTACTTCGGCACGCCCAATGTAGGTGACCGATTCGAGCAGTGTGCCATCTCCACCAATTGAAAAAAAGAAATCCAGTAATCGAAGATTATCTCCATCATCGAATGACTTCAACTTATACTCTTCTATGCGCGATGATTTGAATTGCTTAAGAAACTTGGCAGACACCCAAATCTCTGCATTGAAATCCTTCAAATGATCTAGCAATTTCTCCATAAACCGAGAGGACTTACTTTGAAGATCCTTGCCATGGATACCGATACGGGTCACGGGCATTTTATTTAGATGTCCAGATAGCGAAGGAGCAAATCGATCTTTTCCTTTTCGTCAACTTCGTGCTTAGTTTCTTGGTAACGACCAATAACACGATAGTTAAATCGTTCCAGCGTAGCAACAATGCGTTTCAAATCGAGTTGACTGATTTTTAACGTAAGCTTTATTCTCCCCTTATCCATGGGATCTTCAATCATGATGCTGCTTATAACTTTGGCATTATTTTCCTCCACATACCTGCTTATTTCTGCTAAGGAATAATCAATCAAGTCCATCGACAAAACTAAAATACCTCCAGGCATTTGTACGGAAGCTGTTTGTGCAAAGGAAGTCATCATATCTTGTACTGTGATCACCCCGGCATATTGTTGGTTTTCATTAAGCACCGCCACAATTTGAATCTTATTGTCACCGGCTACTTTTAGAATGTCATAAAAATGAGATTCTAAATGAACTACGCAACCTCGTGCCACCAAATCAAAGTCAGCAAGGTTCTTTTCAATGTCGTTGGATTCTAAAATGATTTCTTCTGAAATAAATCCCAGCAACTCCCCTTCATGAACAACTGGTAAATGGTTACAGCGAAATTCCTCCATCCACACAATTGCCTTGTGAGCGTCATCCGTCACTTTGAGTGGAGGAATCATGTGGTTGATAAGTTCTTCTGCTATCATTATTTTGAATTTCGATTAATAAAGTTAATTCCGGTTGGTCTGACCAAAAAATCTTCTACCATTGCATTAAATTTTTCAGGGTGCTCCATCATAGGTGCATGAGAGCACTTATCGATAAATTTTAACTCTGAATTAGGGATCAACCGATTAAACTCATGCCCTACTACTGGTGGTGTTATTGTGTCGTTAAGACCCCACACCAATAAAGTTGGCACTTTAATATTAGGCAATTCAAGTGTCAAATTATTACGTTGAGCTGACTTGGCAATTGCTACAATTCGTATACACTTGGGGATACTCTTAGTAGTTTCAAAGACTTCGTCCACCAATTCTTTGGATGCTGTCTTAGGATCATAAAAGGTGTAGGCCACTCGTTCGCGAATGTAATCGTAACTGCCTCTACGTGGATACGAGCCGCCCATTGTATTTTCAAAAAGACCTGAACTGCCCGTAAGTACTAGTTTAGTTACCTTCTCGGGATTTTTTAGCGTATACAAAATGCCCACATGACCTCCGAGCGAGTTGCCCATAATCATCATCTTATCTAGCTTCTTTAGCGCTACAAAGTGCTCAACAAATTCCCGCAACCCCTCCAGCCCAGCTTGCTTAATAGGCATTTCATAAATCGGTAGCATGGGAATGATGACACGAAAATGTTTTGAATAATGATTCACGACTGCTTCCCAATTGCTAAGGGCACCAAAAAGGCCGTGCAATAGCATTAAGACTTGGCCTTCGCCTTCATCTACATACTTAAAATCATTTTCTTCTTTTACTTGCAGAGCCATTTCGCTATTGTCCTCTTTATAATTCTCTTAAATCCTACTTCAAGTCTCTAGTCCACGGTAAGTAACTAAAAAAAACTGAACCTTAGAACTGTCTAAAAATTTCTTTAAAAAAAGGGATAAAACTGCCCAAAAAGCCAGACGCCCGTTCTGCTACCTTTGCAGTGAATGGATAAATGTAAGAGCCTGATGTCCAGCTATCAGGCAATTTTATTCGTAACGAATTAGCCAACCAGAGAATAACACTTAAACAAAATGCATATTTCGTAATACCCAGCACCGCTCCGGCAATAGAATCTACTTTGCCGAGGAAGGTATCGTCTAGCGAATTTTTTATTCGTCTGCCAAAGAAAATGGTGAGTACCATCACCAAAATAAAAATGATGATAAAGGATAAGTAAGGCAGAAATTTTTTGTCTGCGTTAAATTCGCGCTGAAGCACTTCCATACC
>JAYVPS010000043.1:0-2584 GCA_043757225.1 Cytophagales bacterium
CAGGTGGTGAAGAAGGATACTGAATTGAAAAGCAGGAAAATTAAAATCGTGGAGCATCAAGCGCTCCTTAACATTTCCGGAGGGGATGCCAGAAAACTATTGAATTTAGTGGAGTTGATTGTCGAAGCTCTTTCGGGTGATATTGAGATTACAGATGCCCTTGTAATTGATGTGGCCCAAAAGCGAATTGCTATCTATGATAAAAAGGGTGAGCAGCATTACGACATTATTTCAGCATTCATTAAATCCGTTCGGGGCAGTGATCCAAACGCTGCTGTGTATTATCTGGCACGGATGATTGAGGGCGGAGAAGATGTAAAGTTTATCGCCCGAAGGATGGTGATTTTAGCTTCTGAAGATATCGGCAACGCCAACCCTACTGCGTTGGTGATGGCGACAACGACCTTTCAAGCGGTTGACGTGATTGGCTACCCCGAAGCCCGGATTATTCTTTCACAGTGTGCAATCTATCTTGCGAGTTCTCCTAAGAGTAACGCTAGCTATATCGCAATTGATAGTGCCTTGAAAACAGTAAGTGAGACGGGCGATCTATCGGTGCCATTAGCGATTCGTAATGCACCTACTAAGCTGATGAAGGACATGCACTATGGGAAAGATTACCACTATGCCCATGGTTTTGAAAATAATTTTGCCAACATGGAGTTTTTACCCGATCAAATTAAGGGCAAGAAATTTTATGAACCGGGCAACAACCCACGCGAAGCAGAGTTAAGAAATTACCTTAAGAAATTATGGAAAGAGAAATATGGATATTAAGTTAATAGTTGTTAGTTTCCGGTTTAGTAGTGGTGAAGTTAAGTTAGTATACCAATAACGAATATCAGATATGCAACGCCTCCAATTTGAATCATCACCATTTTTTATTCTGGTGTGCCTGGCACTTGGGTTGGGGTATGCATACATTTTATATCAATCAAAACACCCATGGGGTAAAAGAGGTAATCAAGGGCTTTTTATAATGAGGGCTTTACTCGTTGCATGTCTGGCGTTTTTGCTCATGGGGCCTATCTTGAAACTCACTACCAACCTCTTTGAAAAACCCTTATTGGTTTTTTTAGTTGACAATTCGACATCAATTAAGGAAAGCACAGATTCAATAAAGCTTCAAAAACTGCAAACTGATTTAGTTGATGTGAAGAATAGTTTGGCGAAGCAAGGATATGAAGTGCGCTGGCGTGATTTGGCGAATAAGGACTTTGAAAAAATAAATTTTAGCAACGCTACTTCTGATATAACGAATGCCATGCGTGGTGTTGTTGCTGAATATGAGGGCAAGAATTTAGCAGGTGTTGTTTTGCTCACAGATGGGATTTATAACTCCGGCTCATCTCCTTTGTATTCGCCATTTGGTATTCCGATTTATACTGTGGGCGTGGGTGATACCACCGAGCGGACAGATTTAATTTTAAAGAACATTGCCTTCAACAAAATTGTCTATCAAGGCAACAAGTTTCCCGTAAGGGCAGAAGTAATTGCTCAAGGACTTCCCAATCGAGCAGTAACCGTTTCGGTTTATAAAGCAGGTAAGCTGTTGAATAAGCAAACTAAAAATTCAATAAACACTTCCGTTGATTTTGACTTTTTGATAGATGCTACTGAAAAGGGAATACAACGATTGGACATCGTGATTGATCCACTGGCTTCGGAAGCTAACAAGAAGAATAACAGGGCAAGTATTTTTGTGGAAGTGGTAGAAGGAAGAAAAAAGATTTTGGTGATTGCGGCTGCACCGCACCCTGATATCAAAGCGCTGCGCGCGGTGGTAGAAAAAAATTCTAATTATGAATTCATTTTACATATTCCGGCCATTACTACTATCGACCCTTTGCTACTAAAGCCCGGGGCCACTGAATTGGTAATTTTTCATCAGGTATTAGAGCCAAGTGGAAAGACGAATGCATTCTTTCTGCAGTTTAGCAAGAGTCATTCTTCGTTGATGGTAATTATTGGGAGCCAAACCAATTTAAGACAATTGAAAGCCAACAACATTCCATTAACTTTTGAAAATGTTGGTCAGTCAGATGAGGTAACGCCTGTGGTCAATGATGCTTTTCGTGATTTTAATTTCTTAGAAAACAGCAATGGAGTTTTTTCAAGGTATCCTCCGGCTGAAGTGCCATTTGGAAAATTTTCGTTCCCACCTCAAGCGAATGTGTTATTGTATCAGCGCGTTGGCAGTATAGCCACTAACCGACCGATGCTTTTGACATGGGAGGAGAATGATAGAAAAATGGCGGTCTTGGTAGGCGAGGGTATTTGGAAATGGCGGCTTAACGAATTTGCAAATACCGAAAAGACAGAAGTATTTGATGATGTGTTTTCCAAATTGATTCAGTACTTAAGCACGCTGGATGATAAACGCAAGTTTCGATGTTTTCCATTGCAAAATGAGTTTACCGATGCCATGGCGGTAACACTTGAAAGTCAAGTTTACAATGACTTGTTTGAGCTGGTGTATGGCAACAAAATTGAATTGGAGCTTCGTAATGAACAGGGAAAAATTACCCGCTACGATTACGTTACCAGCCCCGGTGGAGTGCGCTACCAAATTGGCGGACTGAGA
>JAYVPS010000044.1:0-9542 GCA_043757225.1 Cytophagales bacterium
GAAAGATGTGATGTAATAATTTGATATCTGGGGTTTCGATAGCTTTTTCCCCAAACCTAAACTTTTTTTAATTTACTCCCCAACTTTTAATGCTGACCCAAAGAAAGGTGTAAACCCTGCGTCAGTTGGATGCTGCAGCCCAACTTGCTGAAACCCCATACCAAGCTTTGCGTCCACCTCCCAAATAAAACGGTCAATTACATCCGGCTGCCCAAGCACAGAGTTATTAGTGAAGGTGACTGTTAACGGGGCACAGCCAGAAATTACATTAGGTGTAAAGGCAGCCGAGGGCAAAGGATCGACCGTTACCGCGATGACGAGTAAATTGGAACAGGCATTTTGATTCGTTGTTACACGTAAGGCAACCTGATAGGTGCCACCTGCCCCTAACGAACGAGTGAACACACTCTTGTTATCAAAGGCAGGGTCTTTGGTGAAAACACCTGTATAATTAAAATCCCATTCCCTTGAAATGATAGACTCTCCGTTGATGGGCTTAAGAGTTGAGCTTTCGTTAAAAGATGTTACAGAACCTTCACACACCCGTGTTGCGGTAAAGGCAGGAAGCGGTTTTTCATAAACTCTCACCTGCACTTCATCTACTGTTTCACAAGATGTAGCATTATCTCTTACACGAAGCTTAACCTTATAAATACCTTTGTTGATATAGGGCTGATCAAACGGGCCTAATGCCATAGATGAAAACCCCACCAAAGGTTCTTGCCGGATAAGCACATTACTTTCATTGTAAAATTCCCATCTCCATTGTGTTGTTGGTGTTAGAGTGCCAACAGAAACATCTGAAACCCTCACTTGAAATGTTGTGAAGGGTAATGAAGTTGATTGGCAAAAGTAAGGAGTAATCAAAGTGTTACTTAGATCGGTTACCTGGATCTTAGCAACTAAGGAGGGAGAAATTGTTATTACCTTATCGATTGTACTTAAGCAACTCCCAGTAGCATTGGCATCCCTTACCGACAACCTAATTAACTTTTGCCCATCGGTAGGGTAAACGAAGCTAGGATTAGAAGTAGCAGATGTGTTTAACGGAACACCTATACCCGTATTATTATCAAAAAATTGCCAGGTGTAAACAAATGCTGCTCCACCGATAGAAGGGGTGACATCATCAAAGAAAATAGTATCGCCAATACAGAAAATAGTTTGGATGGGGCCAATAGAATTTCCCAAACGAGTCACAAAGTCCGGCTGTGGCGATTGCACGATAACGATTCGAGCAGTCGTAACTTGCGCAGGGTTATCACCATTCACTACATCTCCACCTATCGGGTTAAATGCATTCCCATCCAATAAATTATTGTCATACGCATTGCATTGGTTCCAGTTCTTCAGTGTAACCACAAATTCTTTTCCAATATCGGCTACCCCTGTTACAGGAACAGTAAGCGGTAAACTAATTTGTCCGGGCGCAACAACAGGATAAAGAGGGTTAGTTAATGGAGCGGGATTAAAATATGGAAACCCGCCAGGCAAGATACTGTTCACCTCCATGCCCGGAATTTGGTTTACCAACGGGCCAGTTCCGTACAGCCATTGTATCCAACGAGGCTCGTTGTTCTCTCGCGTGGCACGAGGGAAACAATTCCATGTACTATTATCTGTAAATGACATAGTAGTGGCAAAGCCCTGGCATACCCGGAATGTTTTAGGGTTAATATTAACCACATCGTTGGTCCAAACAATTACTTGCGTATTGACTTGTGCCACACTACCACGCGGGTTACAACCATTCTCAGCATCAATATTTAAATCATATCCACAATTGATAGACGCTAGCGGATAGAGGTGCGAAATAGTAACTCCGGTCGCCCCTACCTGAATGAACATTTGCTCCGCAGAACCATCACCCCACTTCACATAGTATTTGGTTCCTGCAATGGAGGACAGATAAAGTGTTTCAAGATTAACAGTAAAAGGAGCACAGCCTCGACTGCCGGTAAGGAATTTGAAACCCGGCTCCATAATGCCCGCGCATTGTGCCGAAGCGTTGAATGCACTGGCAAGAATGCAGACGAATAAAAAAAACGGGAGGTGTAATTTTTGAACCATGACTTGATTGAAATCCAATCAAAGCCAACTTGACAAACAATAGATAGTATTAACAAGAAAAAAGAAACCCTTTAGCTAAAGTATGCCAGCGCAATTGTCGGCCAACTAATAAAAGAGGATGATGAAACTACAAAATCAAATGCCGGATGGCCGTTTAATTCCAGAAACCTGCCTTATGATTAAAAGAAGGACAAGGGATCAATCGATTTCTTTTCTTCACGCCTCTGTGTAAGGGCTTGGCTTCAAACTCATACACCAGCGAAATTTCGTGGGCACCACCCGAGGCAGTAGCGAGTTTGGAAGTTGTAAAATCATAGCTATACCCAATTGTGAGTGCTTTCATATAAAGTCCCATCGTAAAAATCAATGCGTCTTGTTGAACAGTATTAACGATCGTAGTCTCAAACGGCTTCCCACGATACCAAACCCCAAGGGAAACAGGATCAACATGATAATTAAGTCCAAAATCCATCTGAGAAAAAGGACCTTGAATTCTATAAATAAAAGAGGGAGTCAAATAAGAAGCTCTCTCGACTTTTCTTATACCACCACTTAGTGTAATTCGTCCACCACCATGCACCACAGTTTTCATGGGCAAGCGCGTTTCGGCATTCAGAATCGATAAGTTAGGATTATTCATATGACTGAAGGCAGCCCCTAAAAACAAACTCTTGTTGTATAACACAAATCCAGACCCAAAATCAAAATACTGTGTATTGCCTAAGCGTTGCAATTCCGGATCTAGTGAAGCGCCATTAAATTCCAATCCATCGCCAAAGCTAAGCTTAGAGCGATCAAGGCCATTGATTCCATAACCAAAATAAAGACCTGGTGAGAATACCAATTTATCCGTGATCCTTACTTTGTAACTGTAATTCAGGCCAACCGTGGTGGTGCGCCACCCAGCAGATCCCATTTTATCGGTTGTAGCAACAATGCCGAAACCACTTCTCAGTTCATCTACCCAAATATCATAACTAGCAGAAACGGTATTAAACGCTTGCGGAAGATTGGGCCATTGTATACGATTTATAAAGGTGAGTCGCTGTTGATTTGTAATACCGGTAAAGCCGGGATTCAAATTAAGTGGTGATTGATAGTATTGGGAAAACAGGGCGTCTTGTGCGGCAAGAAAAAAACTTGCGCTAAAAAATAACCCCACAAAAAATACAAATCTCTTCATTCTACAAGTCTAAAGATAATTCTATTTATCGAATCATCGTAACGTCACCAATCTGTGTAGTGCGTTGAGTATCAGAGAACCTCAAGGTAAGCTGATATACATAAACACCGGCCGGCATAAGCACTCCATCTTTGTTATACCCATCCCAACCATGAGTAGAGTTGGTACTTTCAAAAATTAAATTGCCCCATCGATCATATATCTGCAAGTTATAGGCATCTGCATCCGCAGCAATGCCTCGCACAATTGGCAGAAATACATCATTAAAGGTTCCGTTCGCTCCCTTTCCATCAGGGCTTGGGCCATTCGGATTAGGAGTGAATGCGTTGGGTATTTTAGCTTGCCCACCTTGCCGTGCAGTAACTGATTTTGCCAATGTATCTGTACAAACAATGCCCTTGCCATGATCATTCTTAGCAATCAACGTCACACTATACTTGCCTTCTACCTTGTAGGTGTATTTAGGTTCTAACTCATGAGATACCCCTCCATCTCCAAAATCCCAATCATAGCTGGTAGCGCCTTGAGTATAATTGAAAGTCGACATCTCAGTGTCCGGCACAAACACAGGATCCGGCCGGAGGTCGAAAGATGCAACAGGTAAATCGTAAATCGCTACATCTTTATTTGGAGCAAACGCTACCTGTCCCGTTGCCGGGATAGAAGTTTTGTAGGAGATCGTGAAAGAACCAGGCTGAGTAATCTGAAATTCCTTTGGATCTGCAACACTAGAAACTGAAGAGGCTCCGGTTGTTTTATTTAATATTTTCCACTCATGTACAAAGCCGGTTCCTATTACATTTAAAAGTTTTATAGAGGAAGGGAAACAGGATTCAGCCGGGTCAACATCAAAGCTTGCCTGAAGAGGAGGAAGAATAATAGTAATTGTTTTGCTAAATCGAGCATTGCAACTTAGGCTTGCAGTTTCCGCATCAATGTTTGTTATAGTTAAAATTATCTCTTTGATGCCAGGAGATGTATAAATAACAGGGACAGATCCAGAAGTGCTTTGTGTAAATGTAGAAGGAGTAGCATCACCACCAATACCAAAAACCCAATCATATCTAAATTTGGTAAAATCCAAAGGAGTAGACGTGTTAGTAAACGTAACGGTGGATGAACCACTATTAAATGGTGGAACAGTACCTTCATTAAAACTTGCAGTTACTCCTTTATACACAAGTAAGTCTATGACTACATCAGGCGCGGGGCAATTTCCTGTATTGTTAGCCTGATACACCACTTGAATGGGTTGGGGATTTAATAAACCGGTATTAGTTAGAACATAACTAGCCTGAGGGGTTGTCTTACTTTCATTTTGGCTGGTGGTTCCCGTATTTCGCCAAAACCATTTATGTGAGGTTACCCCCAAACTTTGATTCGCAAATCGAACTGTTTCACCGCTACAAATCACCGTTTTATCTGGAATGATATTGGTAATGATAATCGAATTAATCGTAACTTTTTTACTTGTGAATTTCTGGCAACCGGTGAAAGGTGTCGGAAGTAATGTTCTTAAGGTAACCTTATACTCTTGGTTGCGGTTAGGGCTGAGATTAGTAAATGTGTGTTTCACAATTTTATTAGCAACAGTAGTTGTTGCTAAATAAGTGCTATCCTCAGAGCCGTCTTGCCATTGCCACGTATACTCCGTTCCCGCCACCTGATTGTGCTGGAAATTAACTTGGAACGGACTGCACGATCTATCAGGTCCAACAATTGAAAAGGCCGCATCGGTATCACCAACGGTAACAGTTACCGATTGACCAGATATGGTAGCAGGGCAATTAAATCCATCCTTAACCGATTTTATCGTATAGGTGGTGGTTGCAGTAGGTGTTACTTGAATCACTTTAAAATTACCTGCGTTAGCGACTACAATGTCAGAGGCTCCATCGTTATATACAAATGAGAAAGGAGCTTGGCCATTAATTTCAATTATCAAAAACTCTGAAGTGCCTTTGCAAATAAAGGAGGGCAAGTTTTGAAAGCTGGCGCTGATTTGAGGAGCTACTGTTACAATCACAATCTTTTGGTCTCCTTCACAATCGTTAGGATTAACACCTGGACCAAATGCTTTAATAGTGTAAGTCAAGCTGGCTTGAACACCAGTAGTATTATTTAGTATCTGAGAAACGCTTGCCGAGCCGGGTGTAGTCTGTTCAATAATCCCTGGCAAGCCGCTAGGGTTATCAACCGTCCAGGTGTAGTTTGCTCCAATCACATTACTAGCTAAAGGAATGTTTAACGGAGCCCCATGGCAAATTTTGTAGGTAGAAGGAATGGCTAGAATTTTTGGCTTGGGATTAACAGTAATTGGGACTACTATGGAAGCTCCTGTGCATCCGTTTACCTTAGGAGTAACAGCGTAGTTAACTACTACCGATCCGTTGCTATTAGCGATTGTGGGGGTTGCTGAATTATAGAAGAGTGTCTGAAAAATTAAATTTCCCGCCCCGCTACTTGCACCAGTAATAACAGAAGGTGCGGAGACCGTGAAAGTCGCGACTGTATTGGCCACATCAGGCGTAAGTGTAATATTTACAAAATCAGTACTACAAATTGCTGCTTGTGGCGAAGCAACAATGGTTGGGTTCGGGTTTACTGTTAACACCACCGTGATGTCATCACTTACGCACCCTAACCCGCCAACAATTTGCGAACGGAAAATATAAGTAACAGCCTGCGCCAACAAAGTTGGATTATCCCAAACATCACCGATTTGTTCATTGTTTAAATAGGTTACTTTAATTGGTGATGTCCTTATCATTCCACCTGTTGGCACTTCACTTATTTTAGTGAATTGAATGGTTCCCGCCCCCGGCACTGTAGTTGATGATAGTACCATTGTTGTTGGAGTTCCTTCACAAACTACTTGCGTAGCAGGGGTAATCGAAAGTCTCGGTTTGGGTTCCACAGAAATAGTAACAACCGTTGAAGTAAGAGCAACACAGCCTATTCCACCCTTTGCTCCCACTGCTTTTGGGGTGATGGTATAGGTAACAAGGGCAACATTATTCGTATTATTTACAAGCTTATCTGCAATTACAGATAACCTAGGCAAATTTGCCTGAGCTGGGAAAAATCCAGTAACCGCGCCTAATGGAGTGGAGACTGCGGTGTAATCAAATGTTATAAACCCAGCAGAAGGCACCGTATTTGAGTTGAGTAAAATATTGGTTGAGGTTGGTGCATTCTGAGAATCACTACAGATGCTGGCATTGCCAGGGGCAATCATTGTTACCGCAGGCTCCACGCTCAAAATAATATCCCTTTGGGGTCCTTTGCACCCTGCTACTGAAACCGGTTCTACCTTGTAAGTAACCAGCAGTACTCCATTCGAAAGATTTTGAAACTTATCGATACTAATTTCGGCAATTCCCACACCAACTCGCGCGCCCAAGTTTCCAGCTGTTTGTGTTAACGAGGGATCAATGGTAACGCTGATAATATTATAGTTCAATGCTGAGGCACTTGTTCCTGTCGTCCCTAAGGTTATGCTGCTCACCTCGGTAGCGCACACAGTTCTATCCAAGTTAAGCAAAGCCGGAGCAGGATTTACTGTAAGGATTACGGTTTGGTCTGGTCCAACACAGCCTGCAGCAACGGGTGCAATGGTATAAGTCACCATCTGAGGAGAACTTGTTGTATTTGTAAACTGATCATTTGCCAGGAAATTACTAAGAGCATAAGAGCCTAGCCCTGCATTCGCTCCTGAAGGAGTCACCTTAAGCGGATCAAATAATACCTGTTTCAAATTATATTGAGTAATTGCGGCAGAGCCAATAGCAGTACTTAAAACAACCCCAGAATTAACGCCACTACAAACTGCCGCAGCACCCGGAACTAATATTGGTTCAGGGTTAACGATTACATCATAATTCAAAGGCACACTGATACAACCAGCTGCACTCGTTGCCTGAATCGAATAGCGGACGGTAACAGAAAGTGCTGATGTATTTTTGTACTTGTCAAGCTTGATCAAATTCAAATCACCCGTTGCGCCAACCGAGGTCGCAGAAACAATGATAAAGCTAGTAGGCAACGCGGCACCAAACGGGCCACCATTGCTGTATTGAATTGACAACACCTTATAACCGGAGGAACCCACAGGAGCTGATGTTCCATTGGTGCCTAAAACTACGTTGATAGGGTTAGGTGGATTAGATGCATTGGTACTACAAACTTGTGGCACACCCGAACTAAATAAGATAGGTTCTGGATTTACCAAAACAGTAACATCTATTGGCAAACCAAAACAATTAGCAGGACCATTCGATTTAGGCGTAATGGTATAAATCACTTTCAACTGAGCCGAAGTGGTGTTACCAAACTTATCCAAATTAATAGCAGATGCTGGAAGACCAGCTCCGGTAGTGGGGATCCGTGTGAGACCTGAATCAATACTTTTCAAAACAACGTTATAGGTAACAGATAATGAGTTGGATACTGACAATGTAATTCCTGTAGGGTTAGAGCTAACTGCATTGGTGCTGCAAATAGTAAATGGTGTAGTTAGAGCTGGGGTCATGACAGGCTCTGGATTTATTTTTTGGATAATACTAAATGCGGTACCAACGCAACCTCCTGCTGAGGGGGTTACCGTGTAGGTTGCATTAAGGACTCCACTCGTGATATTAGTAAGTACATCCGTGATATTTCCGCTTCCTAATCCAGTTCCACCTGATAGTCCAAAATCATAAATAGCACTCCATCCAAAGGTGCTGATTACCCCATTGGTAATAAATGACTGGGGATTAATATTGATCGGAGAACGTGAGCATAGATCCGCAGGGCCTGGTAAGCCATTTCCAGTTGGTACCGGGCTAACATTTACAATATATTTAAATTGAGAACCTGCACAGGAATTGGAAGAACTAACTGGAGTAATCAGATAAGTAATCTGAGCTGCGATTCCAGTAACATTATTGTAAGTATCCGTTATTAATGCGTTGGTAGCCACCCCACGATTGGGGCCTGCGGGGACTCCAACATTATTCGTAGATACTGTATAAGTAAATATACTAGCCACATTGCTTATTTGCGTTTGTATATTATGAGTGAGCGGGATTCCATTGATACACCCAGGTTGAGTAAAGTCGGATCCCGTAGGCTCTGGATTTATTGTAAGCGTTACCACCTGCGTTGCGCCCGAACAACCGCCTGCTGTAGTAGGAATGACATTAAACTTAACTATGCCTAATGAAGCCGAAATATTTCGTATTGCAGATGCCCCTGTAAAAGTAGCCGATAAGTCCCCCGTGCCCGATTGAAGCAGAGAAACCCCAGAAAGCGTGCCCGTGATATTGGTCACCGACCAACTATAAGTAGCCGGTATGGTAGAACTAAAAGTGAAACTAGTTGGTGCTTGCCCACTACAAACTTGTGGATTAGTAATGGAATTCATTATCGGCTCTGGGTTAACAGTCAGTGTGACGAGCTGAAAAGATCCTACACAGCCACTTCCTGTTGCAGAGGTAGGAGTCACCTCAAATTGAACTGTTGCAACCCCAACTGAAGTATTCTTAATTGCCAATCCTCCGGCAAAAGTAGAAGACAAATCTCCTGACCCTGTTTGCAAAAGTGCAACCCCAGTTACAGTTCCGGTAATAGCACTTACTTTCCAACTATACGTGCTGGCGATTGTTGACGTAAATACAAGCGTAGGAGTTTTGCCGCTACATATGGCCGTAGTTGGTAAAGAATTCATCACCGGCTCCGTATTTATTGACAGCGTTACGGATTGTGCAGCCCCTACGCATGGTAATCCCGAACTTGAAGTAGGAGTAACATTAAACGTAACAGTACCCAAAGCTCCAGAGGTATTTTTTATGGCGGAAGCACCTGTAAAAGTAAGAGCTAGATTTCCAGACCCAGACTGACCATTAGTAACCCCTGTTAAAGCACCGGTAATTCCTGTGACAGTCCAATTAAAAGTACTTGGCACAGAGGCGGAGAAGGTTAATGGTGGTGCATCTCCACTGCAAAATGGCAGAGGATTCGTAGGCGATGTCATTACTGGTTGAGGACGTATTGTCAAGGTCACTTGTTGGGCTGATCCTACGCATCCAGATCCGGTAGAAGATGTCGGGGTAACATCAAAGGTAACTTTTCCAGAGGATACTGTTGTGTTCCGAATGGCTGTCACTCCCGTATATGTTAATGATAAATCACCGGATCCCGATTGCCCAACAACTACTCCACTCAAGGTTCCCAAAATATTAGTTACTTTCCAATTGTAATTACTGGCAACGTCTGAGGTAAAGGTCAACGTGGGCGCATCACCGCT
>JAYVPS010000045.1:0-9509 GCA_043757225.1 Cytophagales bacterium
ACGTCCCGAAGGGACGATTGGTGGGTAGAAAAGATAGCGAGAGTGCATTTTACGTTCCGTTAGGAACGTTTCGTGCCGCGACAATTTGGAATGCACCCGGTGAGATTTCCCTTTACAGAAAATTTATTAAATTTGTTAGCCGACATACTTTATGGTGACAGAAATTACCAAACTGAATGATTTACAGTTAACGTTGCTAAAGCTTTTTAATCGTCCGATGAAAGATGAGGAGATAGTCATGCACAAGCGTGTCCTCGTTCAACATTTTTCTAAGGAGCTTGAAGATGAGTTATTGTCTCTGCAAAATAGAAAGCATCTTTTAGATTCTGATTTTGAAGATATGCTCTCCGCAAAAAGCTAAAGGTGAAAGCCGTCATTGATACGAATTGTCTGGTTGCATCGATATCACCCCGCAGCCGCCATTATTGGTTGTATGAAGCTTTTAAAAAAGAACTTTTTTATTGGGTGGTAAGCAATGAAGTGCCTACTGAATATGAGGAAATTATTACAAAGGAATATTCTAAAAAAGCAGCCGACTTGGTTGTATCAACTCTGCTGGTAGCCCCAAATGTTGTTTTCCAGACACCTTACTACCGCTGGCGCCTAGTCGAAAATGATCCTGATGATAATAAATTCGCAGAGGTTTATTTATCAGCCAATGCTGACTTTTTGGTTACAGAGGATTCAGATTTTAACGTCCTGAAATCAATTGAGTTTCCCAAGGTTAAGGTGATTTCCCTTAATGAATTCAAAGAAGTGTTATTCAAGATTTAAACGGCAAAAGTTATTTCATGACACGTCAAGAGCTTTTTGAGCAAATAAAGAAAAAGAAATCCTACCTATGTGTGGGGCTGGATACCGACATCGATAAAATCCCTAAGCATTTGCTTAGTCTGGCCGATCCTATTTTTGAGTTCAACAAGCAAATCATCGATGCCACCCACAAATATTGTGTGGCCTACAAGCCCAATATTGCCTTTTATGAAGCGCTTGGCGCAAAAGGGTGGGAAAGTTTACAAAAAACGATCGACTATATTCCTAAAGATTGCTTTACTATTGCAGATGCCAAGCGTGGAGATATTGGAAATACTTCTTCCCTTTATGCGAAAGCATTTTTTAAGCAAATGAATTTCGATGCGTTGACGGTTGCTCCTTATATGGGCGAAGATTCTATAAGACCTTTTCTGGAATTTTCTGGCAAATGGGTCATTCTGTTAGTTCACACCTCCAATTCAGGCAGTGAGGATTTTCAATTGTTGGAAACCAAAAATGGAAAATATCTATTTCAAGAAGTAATTTTTGCCTCTCAGCGTTGGTCTACCAAGGATCAGATGATGTATGTAGTTGGCGCAACCCATGCAGAAAAAATTGGCGCGATACGGGCGTTAGCTCCTGAACATTTCTTTTTGGTGCCCGGTGTTGGTGCTCAAGGTGGAAGTTTGGAAGCAGTTTCAAAAGAAGGTATGAATGGACAATGTGGGTTGCTCGTCAATTCTTCACGTGCTATTATTTATGCTTCAAGTAATGATGATTTTGCGGAGGCTGCCAAACAAGAAGCTTTTAAAATCAAGAAAGAGATGGAGTTGTATCTGGAAAATGCTAACTTAATTTAATTTAAACTCAGTGTCGGAATCCTTTCTACACTATATCTGGCAATGCCAATACTTCAACAAGGAAGCATTAGCTACTTCAGCAGGAGAAGAAATCAGCGTATTTAAGGCGGGGATATTAAATACAGATGCTGGCCCTGATTTTTCTCAAGCTAAAATCAGAATTGGTAATATTGAATGGGCAGGTAATGTGGAGATTCATATCAATTCTTCTGATTGGATTAGTCATAAGCACAATCAGGACAACGCTTATGAAAATGTGATTTTGCATGTGGTTTGGAACAACGATAAAGAGATTTTAAGAAAGGATGGATCAAGTATTCCCACCTTAGAGTTAAAAAAAATAGTGGAGGACAGTCTTATTAGGGGATTTAAAAAATTAATTAATAGTCCGCATTCAATTCCATGTTCTCAATCATTTTCTCAAATAGATTCTATTACGCGCTTGTCAATGTTAGATAAGGCACTTACGCAGCGGTTAGAAACGAAGGCAGCGGTGGTGAGTGAATTATTAAGCCGAAACAAAGGTGATTGGGAAGAGACTTTTTATCAGACCTTGGCGAGGAATTTTGGCTTCAAAGTAAATGCTGATCCTTTTTTTCAATTGGCCAAGTCGCTTCCCTACAAGATTATTCAAAGGCAAAACTCTAATCTTCACCAAATTGAGGCGCTGCTTTTCGGACAGGCCGGAATGCTTGAAACAAAAACTAAGGATGAATATCATTCGCTAATCTACCGAGAATACCAGCTCTTGAAAGTAAAGTATTCTCTAGCCACTTCGCGTTTGAATGCCGCCCAATGGAAATTTCTTCGCCTTAGGCCAGCCAATTTCCCCACGTTGCGGATTGCCCAGTTTGCAGCTCTTCTTTTTTCTCAGAAGAATATTTTTTCCAAAATCCTGGAGTTAGATTCTTATCAATCCTTCAAGATGATACTGGAAGTTACGCAATCAGCGTATTGGCAAACTCACTATCGGTTTGGCAAAAAAGCCTTGGAAAAAGTTCCTTGCTTGGGCGAAAGCAGTTTTCAAAATATTTTGATTAATTCGGTTGTCCCCTTTTTTGTAGCTTATGGAAAAGCAAAAGACGATACCAGTTACTTAGATAGAGCGATGAGCTTTTTAGAACATATCCCTGCAGAGAAAAATAAAATTACTCGAGCTTGGGGTGAGTTGGGGATTTCAGTTAAAACATCATTTGATTCGCAAGCATTGATTGAGCAATACAATAACTTTTGTCAGAAGCGGCAATGTTTAAATTGTGCGATAGGTGCTTCACTCCTTAAGCCGGCTTCGTGAGCGTTTTTGTCGCCTTCTTGAACTTGGCTTTCATCTTTCTTCTGGCAAATTGGATGAAAAGAAAATATAGGCCGGAATCTCCTTTGCTTTATTGGTCTTCCTTTTGCGTAAAAGTAGTAGCAGGTATTTCTTTAGGGTTAATCTATTCTTATTATTACTCAGCCAGCGATACTTGGATTTTTATTAAGGATGCGAAAGCTCTTTCTGCGATAGCACATGATCACTTCGTTGATTATCTTAGGTACTTATGGGCAGATGAAAATATCCCCGGTGTTTTAGCAATTGATCGCTCCTTAGTTTTAGTAAAGCTGATTAGTGTTTTCAGCCTAGTCAGTGATAATAATTATTGGATTTGCGCCATTTACTTTTCGTTCATTGCCTTTTCTGCAACTTGGTACCTTTATAATATTCTAACGAAATACTTGTTTGAATCTTCTCTGGCAGCCGCATTATCTATTTTATTTTTCCCTTCAGTAGTTTTTTGGGGATCTGGTTTGGTGAAAGAAACTATTGCCCTTGCAGGGATCTATTTCATTGCCGGATCATTTTTAAAGTTTACCCAATCTAACAAGATTTCTTTATGGGAGTTATTTTTATTAATACTCTCAATTTTTCTTTTGTGGGGATTGAAATATTATTGGGCAGCCATCTTCTTGCCGAGTCTCTTTACCACATTTATTATTTTTCGAATTGATAAAAGTTTGCCTTTGACGCAACGGAAAATGATTTTTATGTGGTCTGCAATCTTCATTTTCATTTGCCTTCTTGTTACGTTTACTCACCCCAATTTTTATTTAGAGAGTTTTTTAGGTGTGGTTGTAGACAATTATTATCAGTTTGCAAAAATCTCTCAATCTGATTCGATGATTCATTTTTATGATCTTAACCCCACATGGGCAAGCATTCTTGTCAATTCGCCTTGGGCATTGTTCTCGGGGCTCTTTCGCCCTTTCATTTGGGAAGCTCACGGCATTACCGCGCTGATTGCTTCTCTGG
Organism: Cytophagales bacterium; assembly: GCA_043757225.1. Lineage (GTDB taxonomy): Bacteria > Bacteroidota > Bacteroidia > Cytophagales > Cyclobacteriaceae > ELB16-189. The sequence continues at coordinate 3,904 of JAYVPS010000045.1, forward strand.
AGAACTTTTTTCTGATAATGCTTTTTGCTTCTTTTTTTATTTTCCGAAAGATCATTAAAGGAAAGTGGAGGTTTCCAATCGTGATTTATAGCTTCCTGCTCTGCATTTTCCTAGCCTTATCAACGCCTAACTTTGGCACTTTATCGCGCTACCGCGTTGGTTTCTTACCTTTTTTAGTCTTTGTTTTATCCTACCGAAATCCATTCATCGATTATTCTTTTCTTGCAATTAAAGGTATTATCAAAAGCTATCGCACTAAATAAAAGGATGATTACCTGAAAAGGATAATGTCCGGTTCACATTCAATCTTTACCTTTGTTCTATGGAAAATCCGGTGATGATTTTTGGTGCAACCGCCTTGGGCCGCTCTGCCAAAGAGATTTTTGAGCTCAATAAATTGGTAGTGTATGGGTTTCTGGATGATAACAAAAAGCTTCACAAAACAGAGATTGATGAGACCGTTGTCTTTGGAGATACTGATGATGATGGTTTTCTAAAGTTGATCGGTAAAAAGTGTGAGGCGTTTGTTGCCATTGATGACAATAAAATCCGGAAAGCGTTAGTAAAAATGCTGCATGAAGTTCGGCATATTCAGCCTGTCAATGCGATACATACTCAATCGTTTATTTCGACTAAGGCAGAAATTGGACACGGAAACTTTTTTGATTATGGAAGTTACCTTGCACCCGCCTCAAAAATAGGAAGCCATTGCTTGATTTATACAAATGCTACCATTGGTGCTGAGGCACGGCTCGGAGATTTTGTTCAAGTAGGGTCTGGCTCTGTCATTAATTCTGGCGTTGTTATAGAAGATGAAGTATTTATTGGCTCAGGAGTGACAATCATAGCAGGCATCACCATTGGCAAGGGAGCGCGCGTGGGTGCAGGTTCTATCGTGATTGCACCTGTGAAGGCTGGTGAGACTATTTTTGGAAATCCAGCAAAATCCGTAAAATAAAATTCACAGTGGCTAAAATCTCTGAAACTGATCTTATCCTAAATCCTGATGGAAGCGTCTATCACCTCAACCTGTTGCCAAAAAATATTTCAGATACAATTATTTCCGTAGGCGACCCTAGCCGGGTGTACATGGTCAGCCAGTTTTTTGATGAGGTAGAATTTGAAATGAACAAACGTGAATTTATCACGCATGTTGGGACTTTTAACGGAAAAAAAATAACGGTTATCAGCACAGGTATTGGTACTGACAACATTGAGATTTTCTTTTCTGAATTAGACGCGTTGGTAAATATTGACTTGAAAACTCGGGAACCGAAAGCCCGCAAAAAGAAATTGAAAGTGGTTAGAATCGGCACGTCTGGTGCTCTTCAAGAGGATATCGCAATCGGAACACATTTGATTTCTGATTATGCGGTAGGCCTTGATAACCTTATGAATTTTTACGACCTGCCCATGAATGACTACGAAGCAGGTCTGGCGCATGACATTCAAAAAAAAACCGGACTTCCGTTTATGCCCTATGTAGTGCGAGGCTCAGAATTACTAAAAGCACAAATTGGCACTGACATGACACTTGGGAATACGGTAACCTGCCCTGGCTTTTATGCTCCACAAGGGCGAGAACTTCGTGTGCCAATTCGGTTTCCCCGACTTTTAGAAGATTTAAATTACTACCACAAGGGAGATTTCTGGCTCACAAATTTTGAAATGGAAACAGCTGGCTACTATGCTATGGGAAGGCTATTAGGCCACGATGTAATAAGTGCAAATGCAATTATTGCAAACCGTATTAAAAACAAATTCTCTAAAAACCCTAACAAAGTTGTAGAGTCGTTGATTGAAAAAGTATTGCAGAGAATTTAAAACACAAAGGTAATCGTACCTCGCCTGTCTTGTACAAAGTGGCTTCTCGCAGCTAGGTATTAATTGGTTCTTCGTACTTCAAGTTAGCCCATAGTCATGCTATCCATCCGCATGATTTGTTTACCCGCTTTGAAAGGCTCATTGTTGTAGAAGCCTGACAATACACGATGGGCAATTTGTTCAATCACCAATTCATCCTCGGTCTTTTCTTCTTTGCCTCGCCAATAAACTCGTTGTGGGTGTCTCTTCATGTCCTCTACATACGAGCGAGCATGTTGATATTGGTCTTGACTGAACGTGATGGTAAAGCAGGTTTTTACTTTTTGTGTCTCCATAGTGATAAAGTTTTTGCAACAGTTATGCCAGAAAATAGTTGCTATTTTAAACAAAATCGAAGAGTGATAAAAGAGGCTTGATCGATCTCGGTCAAAAGCGTTCGAAGATGGGAAAGCGTAATGGATGGATATATTTTATTTTTTGGCCGCTCCTTCTCACGAGAGTGTACAACAGTTTTGTGATTTTGGGGAATGGCCAAGCGAAACGCAAGGCCACCGGGCTTTGCGCTCCAAGTCCGTCCACCCACACTCCCAACGCACTTCGGGCTTTGCGCTGCAATCCCTTGCCCGCTTGCGCATGCTTAACCCATCTTTGCAAAACTGTCGTACCCCTTCTCACGAGTAGGCATATTGCCTAAGATTTGAATTGATTAGTTTTGTTCTTGATATATGAGAAAATTTGAAATTCATACCCTGAAAAATGGGATTAGGGTGATTCACAACCAGGTTACATCTACTAAAATTGTTCATTGTGGCATCATGTTGGACATTGGCAGCCGTGATGAAGATACCACCAATCAGGGGATAGCCCATTTCTGGGAACACATGGCCTTCAAAGGTACCAAGCAGAGAAAGTCTTTTCATATCCTCAATAGGCTCGAGTCGTTGGGTGGCGAATTGAATGCCTACACCGACAAAGAAAAAATTCTGTTCTATGCCTCGTTACGAAATGAATATTTTGAACGGGCCATAGAGTTGTTGGCTGATATTACGTTTGATTCCATTTTTCCGGAAGTCCAAATTGAAAAAGAACGTCATGTGATTTTAGAGGAGATGGCCATGTACCATGATGATCCGGAAGACTCTTTGCAGGATGAATTTGACGGAGTGATTTTCTCTGGTCATTCATTGGGCATGAATATACTTGGCTCAGAAAAGACGGTCAGAAAATTCAAGCGAAAAGATTTTAAATCATTTATAAAGGAGCACTTAGATACCAGTAAAGTAGTGTTCTCTTGTGTTGGCGATTTGCCAATGGAGAAAGTGGTAGCGCTTGCCGAAAAATATTTAGGCCAAGTGCCACGATATTCTTCGAAAGTAAAACGCAAAAAATTCTCAGGCTATCACCCCAAAGAAAAAATTATAAAACGAGAAGTAAAGCAAGCGCGCTGTGCTATTGGCAGAGCATCCTATAAACTTTCCGATGAAAAACGCAGTCCGTTTTATATGCTAACCAGTATTTTGGGTGGTTCAGGAATGAATTCACGACTTAATCTTGCTTTGCGCGAAAAGCATGGGTTTGTTTATTCTATTGGCTCTCAGTTTGTTCCCTTTACTGATACAGGGATATTTGTTATCTCCTTTGGCACCGAGCCCACCCAACTTAGCAAGAGCATTGAATTGATAAAGATTGAACTTCAAAGGATGTGCGATGTTCCATTGGGTGTTAAGCAACTGGCTTCCAGCAAAGAGCAACTGTTGGGTCAGATTGCTATGGCCGGAGAAAGCAACATCAGTTTTATGATGATGATGGCACGTAATCTGTTAGACTTAGGTAAGATTACAACTTTTGAAGAAATTCAGGATCGGGTAAGGCACACTACCGCAATTAGGCTTCAAGAATTAGCGAACGAAATGTTCAATCATGATAAATTGAGTTATTTAATGATGATCCCAAAACTTTGAGCTTTCAACTTTGAACCTTTAGCTTTCAATTTTTAGCTTATTACTTTCAACTTCAATGGATTTCCTCCCAGCCGATATTAATAAGTATTCTGAAGACCACACATCTCAGGAATCGGATTTATTAAGACGGATCAACCGCGAGACATATGCAGAGGTGTTAATGCCGCGTATGGTTTCAGGCCACCTGCAAGGTCGGTTTCTTTCCATGGTTAGTCATATGATTAAGCCACAAAACATTTTAGAGATAGGGACCTACACTGGGTATTCAGCTATTTGTTTGGCAGAAGGGTTGCAACCCAACGGAAGACTTGTCACAATTGATGTAAATGAGGAATTGGAAAAGAGAGTGAGAGGTTATTTTAGGGAAGGAGGCCTTGAAAATAAAATCGATTATCGCCTGGGAGATGCCGCTACAATAATTCCGGTACTCAATTCCTCTTTTGATTTGGTCTTCATTGATGCGGATAAAGAGAACTATACCAAGTATTACGAGTTGGTTTTTGATAAGGTGCCAATGGGTGGATATATTTTAGCTGACAATGTTTTGTGGAGTGGAAAAGTGGTACAGGAAAAAATCGATAAAGACACCATGGCTATCAAGTCATTCAATGAAAAGATCCAATCAGATTCACGAGTGGAAAACATGCTCCTTCCTCTGCGGGATGGGATTTCCCTAGTAAGGAAAGTTAGCCTGTAATTTTTTTTCCTATCTTTGTGTCAATGAGATTTTTTGCAGTCGCACTCATTTTTTTTGGAGTTGCTGCCTCAAAGGCCCAAACTCCTGAAGTGCCCCACAAAATGCATTTCGCTGACATCACGCTTTCTATTCGTGATGATGCCAGACGCGAGATTCAAAAAGACGTGGATGCGCTAACTCGGCATACCAAATATTTTCAAATGATTTCGGAGCGAGCGAAAACTTATTTCCCTATTATTTCAAAAATATTTGCTGAAGAAAACCTGCCCGATGATTTTAAATATTTAGCCTTACAAGAGAGTGCATTGGTTCCTAATGCAGTCTCGGTCTCAAATGCAGTTGGCTTTTGGCAATTTAAAGATTTCACAGCCCTAAGTATGGGCTTGCGAGTGGATAAAGAAGTTGATGAACGGATGAACATTGCTTCCTCCTCTCGAGGTGCAGCTAATTATTTGAAACAAAACAACGAGCAATTCGACAATTGGCTGTTGGCTTTACAAGCTTATCAGATGGGTGCAGGCGGTTTGAAAAGGTCTGTTGGAGATAAACACAATGGCAAACGCCACATGGAGATAAGTTCTGAGACCTATTGGTATGTCAAAAAATTCATTGCCCACAAAGTTGCATTTGAAAAAGCCTATGAAGGTGAACCGCAGACGAAAGTGATTGTAGTTCTATCAAAAAATCAACAAGCATTGAGTGACTTAGCGCAGGAATTGCAGGTTGAAGAGCAAACTCTACGGGATTACAATAAATGGGTTATCAGTGGTGTAATACCGGCAGATAAATCGTACGCAGTTGTGATTCCGAAAGGAAAAATGGACAGAGACTTTTCTTCCATGTCCCTTGTTTCTGAGAAATCCGGTAAGGCTAAACCGTTCCTTACAAAAAATAGTGTTGTCCCTAAAGAAATAAAGTATATAAATGGTTTAGAAGCCATCCGTTCAGGGGAGGGAGAATCATTGGTTGGATTGACAGAGCGAGGCGGAATTAAGCTAAATCGGTTTCTGAAGTTTAATGAAATGTCAATTGATCAAACGTTGCAAGCAGGCTCGTTTTATTTTTTGGAAATGAAAAAATCAACCACGGGAGAACCGCAACACAAAGTAAAAGTGGGTGAGGAT
>JAYVPS010000046.1:0-9497 GCA_043757225.1 Cytophagales bacterium
GTTGGGGTGGCCAAATCCACCCATTTCTGTATGGGCAGAGAGAAACATTCAGTATTGTTTTCTTTCGAGGCAGAAAAATGTGCATGTGCTTCTTTAAAACAAACTACAAAATCTTGTTGCAAAGATGAACACGAAATAATTAAAATAGAGAATGACCAGGCAGGCAGTAAAGCCATAAATTCTCCCACGCCTGAGTTTAGTTTGATAGGACAAATTTATACTGAACTTATTTTATCACTTCCTGATTATGTCGCTGAGCGTTCTTTTTCAGAATCTGTTCTGCCACCACCCAAAGTTCCTATCTACCAATCTAATTGCAGTTTAGTTTTCTACGAATCGTTAGTTTAAAATTTAGTAGCCTTTCGGCTAATTAATTTCTCTTAAACTAAAAATCGATTTTTATGAAAACTCTCATTATATCATTCATTATCTCCCTCGTCTCCATCTCATCTTGGGCGCAGTCCAAAGTAATAATCTCCTCCATTAAAGTTTATGGCAACTGTGTCATGTGTAAGGCACGGATTGAAAAGGCATTGGATTATAAGGGTATAAAAAAAGCACAATGGGATACCAAGACCAAGGAATTGCAGGTCGTTTACAATTCTGATAAGATTTCTGAGCAGAAGATTCACGAAATCATCGCTTCGGTCGGTCATGATACCGACAAGGTAAAGGCCAAAGAGGAAGTGTATGCTTCCCTACCATTTTGTTGTTTATACCGCGACCACGATCATAAATAAATATTCTATATGAGAATTTTATTTATTGTCTCTCTGGTAGGGGCGATGGTTTTTCCGTCACTCTTAAACGCGCAACGCATACTGGGTATTGTTTTTGAAAAGGACGCGAAGGGCAAAGATCAGCCTTTAGCAGGGGCCAACGTATATTGGTTTGGTACTACCATTGGTACTTCAACAAAAGAGAATGGGGTTTTTTTGCTTGACCGAGTTACCGGGACTGATCGGCTAATCATCAGCTTTGTTGGTTATCAATCTGATACGGTTGATGTCAAGGGACAATCCAATATCAAAGTAGAATTAAAGTCAGATAAGTATTTGGAAGAAGTGACCGTGCAAGGTTGGCGACCTTCCACTCATAACGATCAATCATCTGGCTTTAATGTGGTCGTCATGAATGAGAAAGAATTGTTCAAGGCGGCTTGTTGTAATCTTTCTGAAAGTTTTGAGACGAACCCTGCAGTTGATGTAGCGTTTACGGATGCCATCACGGGTACCCGGCAAATTCAGATGCTTGGTCTTTCCGGATCAAACACATTAATTTCATTAGAGAATATGCCCGGAGTGCGAGGACTGGCTGCCAGCCAAGGGATTCAATTAATTCCGGGTACCTGGATCAACTCCATTCAAGTTACGAAAGGAGTAGGTTCAGTAGTAAATGGCTATGAGAGTATTGCCGGACAAATAAATGTTGAGTTAAAAAAACCACAGGAGAGTGACAAGCTTTATGTGAATGGATATGTGAACAGCTCGGGTCGAAGTGAAACTAATTTTATTTATACAACGCAGGCAAGCAAGAAGTGGGCAACCACATTTTTGGTGCATGGAAGCGTGCGCCCTTTCGAGATGGATCAGAACAAAGATTCTTTTTTAGATTTTCCGAAAGGGGAGCAGGTTAATTTTATCAATCGCTGGACCTACAATTCTGGTAATGGCTGGCTTGGACAGATTTCACTAAAATATTTGAAGGATACCAAGCAAGGCGGCCAGACTGGTTACAATGCGGAGAATGATAAGTTCGTGGGCAATCGCTATGGATTGGAAATAAACACCAATCGCTATGAAGTTGTAGGAAAGTTGGGTTATCAATTTGCAGGAAGGCCTTATAAAAGTTTTGGACTGCAGTTGAATGCCCTTCAACATGACCACGATAGTTACTATGGTTTTAATATCCATAACGCACGAGAGCAATCTCTCTATGCTAATTGGATTTACCAATCCATTGTCCGAAGTACCGCTAACAAATTTAAAACTGGTGTCAGCTTTTTGTACGATAAATACTCTGAAACCTTGGGGCGCTACGCGAATCCAACCGTGTTAGATTTTGGTAGGGAAGAACTAGTGCCTGGAGTATTTTTTGAATATTCGTATGATGACTTAAAGAAGTTTTCATTGGTGGCAGGGGTTCGTGTTGATCAACATAATTTATTTGGAACGCTCTTCGTGCCGAGGCTTCATTTAAAATACAATGCTACCGAAACTACCACGCTTCGTGCTTCAATGGGAAGGGGAATTCGTGTAGCGAATATTATTTCTGAGAACGCAAGTTTTCTGGCAACCGCTCGGACCTTGGTTTTATCCAATCAACAAACCAATAAGGCTTACGGCTTCAAGCCGGATAATGCCTGGAACTATGGAGTTAATATTCTGCAAGAGTTTACACTTGATTATCGCCCGGGTTCATTTAGTGTTGATTATTTCTTTACCGATTTCCAAAACCAAGTAGTAATGGATTTTGACAAAGACCCACGGCAAATTAATTTCTTTGGCCTTACAGGAAAATCATTTTCGCACAGTATACAAGCGCAAATAGACTATCAATTGGCAAGAAGATTGGATATACGCATTGCCTATCGGTGGCTTGATGTTGAGACCGATTACTTGAATGGTCGATTGCAACGACCACTTATTCCGCGCGACCGGGCATTTGTAAATATTGCCTACAAAACAAAAAACAACTGGGCATTTGATTATACAGTACAGCGCATTGGCGAGCAGCGGTTGCCAAACACATCTTCCAATCCGGCTCAGTATCAATTGGCTTTTTACTCTAATCCCTATATTTTGATGAATGTGCAAGTGACCAAAGATTTTGGTTCACGATGGAGCGTCTATGCTGGTGTTGAAAACCTGACTGATTTTAAATTGGATAACCCGATAGTTGCTGCAAACGATCCTTTCGGACAGTACTTTGATAGTTCAATGGTCTGGGGTCCTGTGTTCGGAAGTATGTGGTATGGCGGGTTTAGGTATCGGGTGAAGTAAACTAAGTTTCTCTACCCAACGATTGAAAGGCACACAGATTAAGAAATTTGTGCTCTTGGCGTACATGTTTATTAATCCTGCAGCACATTACTTAAAAAGGAAGATTTCAATAGCAGCCACAAAAGGAAAAGAATTATGGCCCAACGCAAGTAGATAAAATAAAAGTCGGAGGTGTCTTTGAATCGGTTTTCTTTGATCTCGGCTTTTTCATATTGATCAATTCGCTTGAAAACATTTACTAATGCTTCGTTGTCCGTAACGCGGAAAAATTCTCCATTTCCTATTTCGGCAATCTTGCGCATAGTAGTTTCGTCTACGGTGTTTTCTACCATCTGCGGTCTTCCAAAAAAATCTTTTCCATAAGGTACCAAGCCTTCTTTGCCCACCACAATAGTGTATAGCTTGATGTTGAAGGCAGCCGCTAACTCTGCAGCCGTGTTTGGGTCGATATTGCCTGCGGTGTTATCACCATCACTGATTAATATTCCTACTTTCGACTTCGATTCGGATTCGCGCATGCGATTAGTTACAACTGCTAATGCACTGCCAATGGCAGTTCCGCGTGATTCAATCATTTCAAAATTGATGTCGTTGAGGTAAGTTTTAAGAAGTTCGTAATCTGTGGTGAGAGGGGCGAGCGAAAAGGCATCTCCTGAAAAGACAACGATACCTATCCGGTCTTGCTTGCGTCCATTGATGAAATCGCGCGCTACATCTTTAGCAGCTTCTAGGCGGTTGGGTTTAAAGTCTTCTATTTGCATAGACTGTGAAATATCTAACGCAATCATAATGTCGATCCCTTCTGTCCATTGTTCAACTTTTTCGTTGGTTCGTTGTGGCCTGGCCAATGCAACCAGAATAAGAATGATCAACAATGATAAGATTAGCTCTGGCAAAAACCGGAGTAGGTGCAATGGGGAATTTTTTAAATCGCTTTTTACTAATGCCACGGGCAACTTTTGATTAAAATATAATCGCGTTAGCCAGCGAATAAGAAAAAGCAGCGGCACTGCTATAATCCCGTAAAGGAAAAGTGGATTGGACCACGTAAAGCCGCGAAACACAGTGGGAGTAAACCACTCTGGCGAATACCAAGAATCAAGCAAGCTATCCATTCTTTAGTTCTTCTAATATGGTTTGAAATTTTTGCTCGCTAAAGCTTTTTAGATTGGAAAATGGTTCATCATCAGCAGGTACATTCCCGTAGATGGTTCGATCGATTTGGCTAAGTGCTTTGGCCAGTTCCACGTCTTTTTCAACCTTTATAATTTCTTTTGATGTGAGCTTGGTATATGGTTTTGAAAGAAGGCTTTCCAAATATTTTTTCCAAACTACCAAGGCAGCTTCTGCCGTGGTGTTGGTTCCGGAAAAGTTTGTCTCAAGGGCACTGGTGAACTGTTGAAGAAAGGCTTGATGCTCTTTATTCAGGCGTTTCAATTTAAAATGTTTCCTAATCCGCTTGCCGAAGATAATCCAGCCAACAGCCAGAAGTACAATCAGGATACCAATGATGATGGATAGTAGAGGATAATTCAGCAGCCAGGAGACTGGGTGGTAAGCGGTGTTAGTTTTCATGGGTAGTTTTTCCAATTGCACGGAATCAGGTAATGATTTTACCAATGCTTGAAAGAAAACGGTGTCTTTATTGGTGTAAACTACTGTGCAATCTTTAGGATGGACAATAAAGACAGGCAGTCGCAGGGTTTGGATGCGGTCGATTTCAAAAGTGGCCAAGGTATAAGCAACACTATCATAGCTTATGCCATTGGTGGTTTTGGTTGTGGTGATTTTTTTCTTCTGAAATTCAAAGGGTGCAAAGGAATAACTTGAGTCGGGGAATAGTACAGTTTGACTTTGGGGATAGCGTGCTGATAAGTAAAACGATATTGGTTGCCCCAGCTTGACGCTATCAGCAGAGAAGTATCCATTTACTTTTATTTCTTGTGTCTGAGCAACCGTATTGATGGAAATGAGTACGATTAAACTAACTGATTGTAAGATGCCTACGGCCAGGGATGGAAGCGAAAAGCCCGTAGCGGGCAGGCCATTGTGCGTGGACGGACTTGTAGCGAATAGCCCGACCGCCTTACGTGTCTTGCGAAAGAAGGGCGCGCAAAAAGAAATAAAAAATTTTAATACACCGCTCGCCATTCGATCAAACACTTTTAAAACTTCTATTTCGGAACTTAAATAATTTCAGGAGCCTCGGAACAAAGTCCTCATTGGTATCAACTGCAATAAAATTAATTTGGTGCTTGCGGCTAAAATCAGCCAACTCTTTTTGCCTTGTTCCATGATGAGAAGCAATGGCCTCTCGAAATCCTCCAAAGGATGTATTGACCCAAATTGTTTTTTTTGTTTCTGTATCGAATACAGGAATGATGCCCAACTTGGGTAGTTGTGTCTCGCGCTTGTCGCTGATGCTGATCAACACGAGATCGTGCCTGCGTGCCAGTGATTTCAAATTGTGATAATAGCCTTCATCTATAAAATCAGAGATCATCACAATCACGCTTCTGCGTTTGATGGAGTTAAGAGCAAATGATATCGCCTTGGTGAGGTTTGTCTTCAGCGACTTTGGGGTTAGCTTGAAGATGTTGTAGATAATATCGTAGGCTTGCTGCACTCCTTTCTTGGGCTTGATGAATTTTTCGCGTTCATCGGAATAGCAGATTAACCCAATTTGGCTTGATTCTTTTGCCCCTGATAAGGCGAGTACGCCACAGATTTCTTTGCCAATGTCCACTTTGGTTTTGCCAGGGCTACCAATGTCTTGCGAAGCGCTGACATCCAAAATGAAAAAGATAGTCTGTTCTTTCTCTTCCTTAAAGGTCTTTACGAACGTTCCATGCCCTTTGGCCGATACGTTCCAGTCAATCGTTCGAATATCATCTCCATATTGGTATGGGCGCACATCATCAAACTCAAGCCCCGTGCCTTTGAAGATTGAGTGATAATCGCCCTGCATTTGGCTATTGACGGCCTTGCGGATTTGGATCTCGTACTTCCTCAGTTTTTTCAGCAGATCTTTCAACCGATGGATTTTAAAGCCCAAAAATAAGAAATATGGTTAATTTCGCGAGGATTTAATCACCACTTTAACAACATGGGCACATAGAACAGATAGAAATATTTTTAAAGGAGGGCAACAGCTTGGCATAAGCCAAATTGTGCGACAAATTAACCCGTAAAATTGTGGATACAACTAAGAAGGAGTTGAACGATTTGACTTATAAAATAATAGGAGCTGCAATTGAAGTTCACAAGGTGCTTGGACTGGGGTTATTAGAAAGTATTTATCATAAATGCCTTAAGCAAGAGTTTTTTAATGAGCGGAATCGCCTATTCAAATGAATTTCCGGGGCCGGTTCATTACAAAGGAATTGATGTGGATACCGAATAGCGATGTGATTTTTTGGTGGAGGCTAAAATTGTTGTTGAACTAAAAGCCGTAGCGGAGATTGCTCCAATCTTTGAGGCACAGTTATTGACGTACATGAAGCTTTTAGAAAAGCCAAAAGGAATATGGATCAACTTCAACTGTTTAAATATTTTTAAAGAAGGGCATAAGAATAAGTCGCATAGATAAATTTTTATTAATAAGGGCATCTCTAAAAACCTAACCGTCATTGCGAGCGAAGCGAAGCAATCCCCCGTTCGGAGTCTAAACGGGGGATTGCTTCGGTCGAGACGACCTCGCAAAGACGACTTCGAAGGTTTTAGAGATGCCCATAAATAAATGTTAGTAGTTAAAATAGAATTAAGCATCATTTTTCACAGTTGGCATTTCTTATGTTTACTATTTGCCTATGTGGTTAAAAATTCATCGTTATGAAGTATTCGTTTTTTATTCTTCCATTGATTGCAATTGGTTTGCTTTCCTGCAAAAACAAAGAAGAGAAAATCCCGGTTGGCATTATGGATAAGAAAGAATTGGCTGCTTTTCTGGTTGAAGTATATCTGGCGGAGGCACAGCTGGACAGTCGCCCGATTTCAAAGGATTCAGCCATGAAGCTATTTATCCCTCATGAAGAGAAACTATTGGAAAAATGGGGCTTAAAGGATTCTACCCTTAAAGTCACTTATCAGTATTACGTGAATCACCCAAAAGATATGGAATTAGTGTTTGATTCAGTTATTGACACCCTCAGCTTGCGAGAACAGCAAATAAAATAGAATACAATACAAGTCATGATTTTTCCACAAGAGTTTGAGTCGAAGATTGGGTTTGATCAGATAAGAGAAAAGCTAAAGAGCTATTGTTTAAGTCCGCTGGGCATGACAGAAGTAGACGGATTGGGTTTTTTAACAGATTACTCTTCTGTTAAGGAGCTGCTAGATCAATCTCACGAATTTAAGAAGCTCTTAATTAAAGCAGAACCATTTCCTGCTTCTAATTATTTTGACCCAACGGATCTTTTTCAGACAATCAAGATTGAAGAAAGCTTTATTGAGGAGAATGGGTTTAGAATCATCCTACTATCGCTCCAAACTATTTTTGATTGTAAACAATTTTTGGATAAGTCGAAGGAGGCATACCCCAACCTTTATCAACTTTCAATTGATATCAACTTACCAAAAAATTTATTGTCGAGCATCCAATCTAAGTTTGACGAGAAGGGAAAAATCAGAGACAATGCTACGCCCGAATTAAATCGGATCCGTAGACAACTTAGAGAAGAGGAAGGTAAAGTAAGAAGATTGACCGAGCAGATTTTTCGTTCGGCTGCCTCCCAAAGCTGGGTACCCGAAGGTGCTTCGCCTACCATTCGCGAAGGGAGGTTAGTTATTCCCGTTTTGGCAGAACACAAGCGAAAGGTGAAAGGATTCATTGTAGATGAATCGGCCACAGGTCAAACTATTTATCTGGAGCCTACAGAAGTATTGGAAGCCAACAATGAAATTCGAGACCTGTTTCATGCTGAACGGAGGGAGGTGATCAAAATTTTAAAAGAGCTTACCACCTTGCTTCGGCAGCACTTGCCCGATCTGCAAAAGGCATATTGGTTTTTGGGTAAGATTGACTTTATCCGTGCCAAGGCAAAATTCTCGATGCAGATTGATGCTGAGCTGCCAATGCTTAGCCGGCAGCCGGAATTGAATTGGCTGCAAGCAAGGCATCCCTTGCTTCAGCTAAGTTTCAAAGCAGACAAGAAAGTGATTCCGTTGGATATCGAGCTTAACATTGAGAATAGATTTTTGCTAGTATCGGGTCCAAATGCAGGAGGCAAATCGGTCTGTTTGAAAACTGTAGGGCTAATTCAATACATGGCGCAATGCGGATTATTAGTTCCTGTTTATGAAAAATCCACTATCGGAATCTTTAAAGGTATCTTCCTAGATATTGGTGACCAACAATCGCTTGAAAATGATTTAAGCACATACAGTTCTCATTTAAAGAACATGAGTTTTTTTTTGGGCAATGCGAGTGCGGATACGCTTGTGTTAATGGATGAATTAGGTTCCGGAACTGACCCCAATTTTGGAGGTGGAATAGCCGAGGCTATTTTGGATGGATTATTAGCAAGGAAGGTATGGGGCGTGGCCACTACCCACTATTATAACTTGAAACTCTTTGCTGAAAATGGAAAAGGTATAAGAAATGCCTACATGCAGTTCGATACCAAAAAACTTCAACCATTATTTCTGTTAGAAGTAGGAAAGCCGGGGAGTTCTTTTGCGTTGGAAATAGCCCGCAAGACTGGTTTACCTAATTCTACACTCGATAGGGCCGAACAAATTATAGGCAAAGAATTGACAGGCTTAGAGACCTTGATGAAAACAGTGGCCGAAGAAAGGATTGCCTTGACAAAACGCGAACGAGAATTTCAGTTGAAAGAAAAGGAGCTTACTGATGAACTGGCTCGATACCGGAAATTATCTGATGAAATTGAATCTAAAAAGAAAGAAATTATCAACAAGGCCAAGTTGGAAGCCACTTATCTTTTAAAAGAAACTAACCGCGAGATAGAAAAAACCATCCGCCATATTCAAGAGAATAAGGCCGAGAAGAAGGAGACGCGAAAAGTGAGAACGGGGCTTCAAGAGTTGGCTGATAAAGTGAAACCTGACACCATGCAAGTTGCATCTGTAAAACCAGAGTTGATTAAGGAAGGCGATCATGTTAGATTGATTGGCCAAGAAGTTTCAGGCACGGTAATTTCTATAAAGGGAATTTCCGTAGTGGTCCAGTATGGAAACATGCGTGCTAATTTAAAGATGGATCAATTGGTGCGAAGTGATTTAGCTGAAGTGCCGGAGTCGGTCAAAAAAGCGAGATCGTATGGGTTAGATGTTTTTGAAAAGCAATCTACTTTCAGCAGCACCTTAGACATTCGCGGTAAGCGTGTGGAAGAAGTAGAGCCGCTGCTTGGTCAGTTTTTAGATGACGCCATCTTGCTAAGCCAAGGACAATTAAAAATTCTCCACGGAAAGGGTGAGGGCGTGCTTAGAAAAGTAGTACGCGAACGATTAAATAAAATCAAAGAGGTAGCC
>JAYVPS010000047.1:0-9475 GCA_043757225.1 Cytophagales bacterium
CTGCACACACCACTGCTGCAAGCTTCATATAATTAGAAGGCATTGATTCCGATTCATGATTGAGATTTAGCAACATGATCACGTATAGAAACAATACCATGATCGCTCCCGCATAAACAATCACATGCACCGCTGCCAAAAACTGCGCATCGAGTAATACATAATGACCTGCAATAGAAAACAAAGTGATAATGAGATACAAAGAACTGTACACTGCATTTTTTGAGAGCACCACCATCAATGCAGAGAGGATGGCGAGGAATGAAAGAAAATAAAAAGCGTAGAGCGTCACAGGGTAAAAAATTACTTATTGTGTGTGAATTGTTTTAATTTTTTGAAAGCTAACACTTCAGGGGTTTGGCGCACACTCACATCAATTCGTTCGTCCACCTTCTCTACCAATTTATCTTTTCCGTAAATAAAACCATCGCGTTCATAGTCTGTAGAGACCAATCGATCTGTAAGAAAGATCGCTTCCTTTGGACAAGCTTCTTCGCACAGTCCGCAAAAAATACAACGCAGCATGTTGATCTCATACATGGAGGCATACTTCTCTTCACGGAATAAATTTTCCTCTCCTTTCCTTCTTTCAGCAGCCGTCATCGTGATAGCCTCTGCGGGACAAGCCACAGCACAAAGTCCGCAAGCGGTGCAACGTTCTGCTCCCTGGTCATCACGCTTCAATACATGTTGACCTCTCCATATTTCACTTATAGACCGCTTTTGTTCCGGATAGCGCACGGTAGGTGCTTTCCGAAACAAGTGCTTAATAGTAATAATGATTCCACCAAAAATTGCAGGCAGATACATGCGCTCCATCAGCGTCATCTCCTTTTTTACAACTACTTTGGATCTATTTGTCAACATTGTTTTTCGTTATAGTTAATGGTTAACCGTATCGATATCACGATACCGATTAACGTTCATCTATTCATCAAAATCATCACCGTGCCCGTAATAGCAACATTCACCACCGCGAGCGGAATTAAAATTTTCCAGCCTAAATTCATTAACTGATCATAGCGGAAGCGCGGCACCGTCCAGCGGATCCACATGAAAAAGAAGATGAAGAAAACAATTTTTGCAAACAGAGCAACTGTTCCCAATATCGTAATCGTGTTCTGACTCCATCCTAATTCATTCATGAATGGAAAGTTATACCCTCCAAAATAAAGTGTAGAGATCACTGCTGAAGAGACAAACATATTGATGTATTCTGCAAATAAATAGAAGCCTAGCTTCATACTACTGTATTCGGTATGATAACCACCAATCAATTCGGTTTCACATTCGGGCAAATCAAAAGGCGTACGATTACATTCCGCGAAAGCGCAGATGATAAAAATTAAAAAACCCAGTGGATGATAAATGACATTCCACATATTCCAATGACCATCTACACCACCCGCTTGAAGCTGATTGATCTCTTTTAGACTTAAAGTACCCGTCATAATCACCAATGCAATGATGGCAAGCCCCATCGCAATTTCGTAGCTGATCATTTGGGCAGATGCCCGAATCGCACCAAGCAAAGAAAATTTATTATTGGACGCCCAGCCTCCAATCATGATTCCATAGACTCCAATCGAAACAATACCAAACACGTAGAGGATGCCCACGTTCACATCCACAATTTGCAACGAATACATCGTGCCATTGACAGAGAGGGAATTGCCCCAGGGAATTACAACGCCCGCCATCAATGCCGTCATCATGGCAATACTTGGTCCCATCACGAAAAGAAAACGATTGGAGACCATCGGGATAATCTCTTCTTTCATGATGAATTTTAATCCATCAGCCAACGGTTGCAGCAGACCGAAAGGCCCCGCTCGGTCAGGGCCAATTCTATCCTGAAGAAAAGCTGCCACCTTTCGCTCTGCATAAGTAGAATAAGCAGCAACAAAAAGTGTGATGCTAAAAATGACAACTACCAAGATAAGCTTATATAAAATAAAGGCTGTCATGACGCGCTGGCGTTGGGAAGTTGGTTTGGAAGTGGTTTCCCTTTCTGAAAGGTAATCTGCCGATCTACTTCTTTCTTCAGATTTTGAAGATTAATTTTTTCGTAATGATTTTGAGAAATCACAGAATGATGATCCACATGCTGCGGCCTTTCAACTACCCAGTCACTCATGCTCTTATGTTCAAATCGGCATTCGTTGCAGATAAATTCTTTGACTTCTCCATAGTGATCTTTTCGTGCTGAGACCCGAAGCACTTCTTCGCCTTTGGTATACAACACCACTTTACCGGAGCACTTTTTACACTCGCGATGAGCATCCATCGGCTTCGTAAACCACACACGACTTTTAAATCGAAAGGTTTTATCCGTAAGCGCTCCAACCGGACAAACGTCAATCATATTTCCTGAAAAGTCATTGTCGATTGCTTTCTCAATATACGTACTGATCTCCGAAGCATCGCCTCTGTTCATTACACCGTGAACTCGATTGTCGGTAAGTTGGTCGGCTACAAATGTACAGCGGTAGCACAAGATGCAGCGCGTCATATGTAGTTTTATCTTATCACCAATATCGATTTTCTCAAATGTTCTTCTATCCTCTTCGTATCGGGTAGTGGAAGCGCCATGTTGATAAGCCAGATTTTGCAAATCGCATTCTCCTGCCTGGTCACACACGGGGCAATCGAGCGGATGATTTAATAATAAAAATTCAACCACTCCTTTTCTCGCCTCCAGCACTTCGGGGGAAGTAAGATTTTGTACTACCATACCATCCATGACAGGCGTACGGCACGAGGCCATCAACTTAGGAAATGGCCGCGGATCTTTAGCGGAGCCTTGACTTACCTTCACCAAACATACACGGCATTTTCCACCACTATCTTTAAGGCTTGTATAATAGCACATGGCAGGAGGTACTAACTCCCCGCCAATATTGCGCGCAGCATTTAAGATCGTAGTCCCATCCGGAACTTCTACTTCGATACCGTCTATTGTTACTTTAGCCACTTATATTAGTTGGTTGATCGTATTAGTTGCCTTACCCATTACTTTTTACTTCCTAAACAATTGACTTTGCTCTGCATAATTTCTAGTTTTAAAATATCTTCTAGTACCTAATAACTACCAACCAACAACTCCTCTTCCAAGTGCTTTGGGTTCTTCACTTTCTCGGGATACTTCACATGATATTCAAACTCTTCACGAAAATGTCTAATCGCACTAGCCACCGGCCAGGCAGCCGCGTCACCCAACGGGCAAATTGTATTGCCTTCTATTTTTTTTGCAACATCCAGCAACAAATCAATATCTCCTTGATGGGCACGTCCATTTTCAATGCGATGCAATACTTTCTCCATCCAGCCGGTGCCTTCGCGGCAAGGACTGCATTGTCCACATGACTCATGGTGATAGAAGCGAGCGAAGGTCCACAAGTTGCGCACGATACAAGCCGTTTCATCCATTACAATAAAACCACCTGACCCCAACATAGTACCGGATACAAACCCTCCATCCGACAATGATTCATAAGACATCAATCGAGGTTCGCCTTTAGCTGTCTTTAATATCAGATCAGCAGGAAGTATTGGAACGGAAGAGCCTCCAGCAACAACCGCCTTCATCTTTCTACCTTTCCAAATACCTCCACAATATTGATCGGAATAAATAAATTCTTCTACAGGAAGACCCATTACAATTTCATATACACCCGGTCTGTTAATGTGCCCACTGGCAGAAATTAATTTAGTTCCTGTGCTTTTTCCTATGCCAATCTTCGCATATTCATCGCCCCCTTTATTTACTATAGAGCAGACAGCTGCAATGGTCTCAACATTGTTCACAACTGTGGGGGAAGCGTACAATCCCGCCACAGCGGGGAAGGGAGGTTTCATTCTTGGATTGCCACGCTTGCCTTCAAGTGATTCAAGTAAAGCAGTCTCTTCGCCACAAATGTAAGCTCCGCCACCCGGCTGCACATATAAATCCAATGAGTAATCAGTCCCTAAAATATTTTTTCCTAAAAACCCATTCGCATAAGCTTCTTCAATAGCTTTTTCCAAAATACGGATGACATACATGTATTCGCCTCTCACATAGATATAAGAAGTTTTTGCTCCCAATGCATAACTTGAGGTGATCATTCCTTCAATGAGCAAGTGAGGGATTTTTTCCATCAGATACCGATCTTTGAAAGTGCCTGGTTCGCTTTCATCAGCATTGCAAACTAAATAGCGTGGCTTCTCTGATTTACGATCGAGGAAACTCCATTTTAATCCTGCCGGGAAACCCGCGCCTCCCCTTCCCCGAAGGCCACTCTTTTTAACTTCCTCCGTCACCGCATCGGGCGTCATCGTCTTCACGGCTTTTTCTACAGAAGCATATCCACCTTGTTTCCGATACACCTCAAAAGTATTGATCTCGGGTACGTGAATATGCTCAAGAAGTATTTGTTGGCTCATGAAGTCTTTAATCAATTAATAGTTATTAGTTGTTGGTCATAAGGTCTGATCTTAAATAAGAACTTCGCTCACTTGAATTTCTCCACTGCTCTAATAAATTATCTACTTTGTCCTCTGTCAAATTTTCATGATAGTCCGCTCCACATTGCAACATGGGTGCTGTTCCACACGAGCCTAAGCACTCCACCGTTTTGATGGTAAATGCTCCGTCAGCAGTTGTCTCTCCCAGCTTTACTCCCAACTTCCTTTCTAAATAAGCAACAATGTCATCTGATCCTCTCAACCAGCACGGGCCTGTGTGACAAACTTCTATCAAACACTTACCCATCGGTTCGCTGTTGAACATGCTATAAAAAGAAACTACCTCATACACTTCTATGGGTTTGATAGAAAGTAATGAAGCCACATAATCCATTGTCTCAGTACTTAACCAACCATCAAATTCAGCTTGCGCTAAATGCAGCACTGGCAATAAGGCAGACTTCTGTTTCCCTTCCGGATATCTCCGAATGATTTTTTGTACTATCACAAGTGCCTCCTCTGAAAACATTTTTTGTTATTCGTTCTGACTATTACTTAACCTTTCACTAATAATTCCCACTACGCATCAAGCTCACCCGCAATCACATTCATACTACTCATTGTCAAAATCGCATCTGAAAGCATTGAGCCTCTAATCATTTCAGGATATGCCTGATAAAAAATAAAGCAAGGCCTTCTCAAATGCAACCTGAAAGGAGTTCGTCCGCCATCGCTTATCAAATAAAAGCCCAGCTCTCCGTTGCCACCCTCTACACAATGATATACTTCTCCTTTCGGAACATCTGTTTCTCCCATTACAATCTTAAAATGGTAGATCAACGCCTCCATATTATTATAAACTTCTTCTTTGGGAGGGAGATAAAAGTCAGGAACGTTAGCGTGATAGGGGCCATCGGGCAATTTTTTGATGGCTTGTGCGATGATGTTTAAACTCTCCCGCATTTCTTCTTGCCGCACCATGAAGCGGTCATAGACATCGCCATTAGTTCCTACCGGAATAACAAAATCAAAATCCTGATAGGAAGAATAAGGTAAAGCCACCCGTACATCATAGTCCACACCGGCCGCGCGAAGGTTGGGGCCCGTGAAACTGTAGTTGAGTGCACGCTCTGCACTGATGCCGCCTACTTTAATGGTGCGATCCATGAAAATACGATTGCGGCTTAGCAAGTTTTCAAATTCATTTAAAACTTTAGGAAACTCCTTCAGGAAACGCGAAATCTTTTCCCACGCTTTCGGTGAGAAATCTCTTTCAAAACCACCAATGCGCCCCATGTTGGTAGTTAGCCGAGCGCCACAAATCTCTTCATAAATTTCATAGACTAATTCTCTCTGTTGGAACAGATATACAAACCCTGTCAAGGCTCCGGTATCTACACCTATCACGGCATTGCAGATGAGGTGATCGGTAATGCGTGCGAGTTCCATTACAATCACTCGCAGATATTGAACTCTCTTCGGAATCTCTACGCCAAGCAATTTTTCTACCGACATGTGCCATCCAATATTATTAATTGGAGCTGAACAGTAGTTCATGCGATCGGTAATGGTAGTTATTTGATTAAAGGGTCTGCGCTCCGCCAACTTTTCAAAAGCTCGATGAATGTAGCCAATGGTGGGCTCTGAGTCGATGATGATTTCGCCATCCATCTTAAGCACATTTTGAAAGATACCATGCGTGGCCGGATGAGTAGGGCCCAAATTGAGATAAGAATAATTCTTTTCCTCCTCCTTTTGTATTTGCTCAACTGAATTTACTTCGGTCATGTTCTTATTTATCTTCCAAACAATAAATCATTCTTATCATCTCGGGTCTGATCTTCGAGTGGGTATTCCTTCCGCAACGGAAAAATAACCATCTCCTCTACATTGAGAATCCTTTTTAAATTTGGATGCCCCGTAAAAATTACTCCATAGAAATCATAGGTCTCGCGCTCCATCCAATTGGAAGCGGAGAAAACGGAAGTAAGCGTTGGTACAACCGGTTTATCAGCATTCAAAAATACTTTTAACCGAAGCCGTTGGTTACTCTTCAAATTATGGAGTTGGTACACAACGGCAATTTGATTTTGATCAGGGTAATGGGCTGCGAAAAGTGTGGTAAGGAATTGAAATTTAGTCTCAGAATGCAGATATAAATGTTGAATGATTTCCACAATCCTCTCCGTCTTTAATTCAATTGTAAAAAAATCATAAAGCATTTCAGCCTTTAGAAATTCGGCCTCAAATTTCTCTTTCAGGGCGGCAATGATTTTTTCCTGCTCCTCGACTGTCATAAATTATTCGATTCCGTATTTATTTAACATGGCTTTATACTCGGCTGAGTCGCGCCTGCGTAGCGATTCAGTTTCTACCAAGTGTTGTATCTTAATCACCCCATCAATAATTTGCTCTGGGCGTGGCGGACAGCCCGGAACGTAAACATCCACGGGTATAATCCGATCAATACCCTGTAGCACGCTATAGGTATCAAAAATTCCCCCGCTTGAAGCGCATGCTCCCACAGCAATCACCCACCTAGGCTCGGCCATCTGCTCATATACCTGGCGCAACACCGGCCCCATCTTTTTAGCGATGGTGCCCATTACCATTAATAAATCAGCTTGTCGTGGAGAAAAACTTAATCGTTCAGAACCAAAGCGAGCCAGGTCATAGTGCGCCCCCATGGTGGCCATGAATTCGATGCCACAACAAGAAGTAGCAAAAGGCAACGGCCAGATTGAGTTCTTACGAGCCAAGCCTACAACCTTCTCAAGACTGGTTGCAAGAAATCCGTGACCCTCATAGCCTTCCGGTTTTTCTGCTACTTCTATTTTTCTATTGGTTGTTGTCGTTTCCATTAGTCATCCCAATTTAATGCGCCCTTCTTCAAAATAAAAAAGAACCCCACCATTAAGCAACTCAAAAAGACCAGCATTTCTATGAAGCCCGAAGTTCCTAATTCCTTAAAATTAACAGCCCAAGGATACATAAAGATTACTTCAACATCGAATAGCACAAAAAGAATAGCTACCAAAAAATATTTAATATTGAAAGGAACACGCGCATTGCCCTTGGATTCAATTCCACACTCAAAGGCTTCGTCTTTTGTTTTTGTCTTTCGCTTAGGGCCTAGTAAATGAGTTACAATCATGGTAGTGGCTACAAAACCAAGTGCTACCAAAAACATTAAAGTAATGGGAATGAAATTGTTTAGGCCGGCATTTTCCATAATAACGAACAAGAGAACCTACTGTCTTGGTTGTTCAAATATAGATAATGAAATAGCTTCTTCCTCGTAAAAACAGGGATTTGATTACACTTTGATGATTACCATTGGATGCAAACGATTGGTGGTTAATAATTCCTTCCCGAAAGTATTCGGAAACAAAAATTAGCTTACAAAGCTCCGGTTTTATTCAGCATTAAATATTCCTTCTTCAACAACGTGCTAATTTTATAGCGTTCGTCTTTAGTATCAGCATACATCGCTTCTAGCAATTCGTACACGTGTTGCACACCAATTTTCTGACACCATTCAAAGGGTCCAAAGGGATAATTAGTACCCAACTTCATAGCAAGGTCAATATCCTCACGTGTAGCGGTACCCTCTTGTACAGTATAGTAAGCTTCGTTGATGATCATACAAATTACTCGAGGGGTTACCAATCCTACTCGGTCATCCACTACTACAAATTCAGTATTCAGGCTTATACAGATCTCTTTAAGTTTTTCCAAATCGCCCTGACTGCGAAGGCTGGTTTCTAACAAAGGTCGCCCTAAAAAAGTAGGCATGCCACAAAAACCAAATAAGGTGCCCGCTAAACGATGGTTTGTTTCGCGGCTCAGTTCGGCCAGCGTTTTTATAGTCGTATTCAAAAAGGTAATGGGATGAAGGTGATCACAATAAACCTCCATTTGCTTCGGATGGTCAGCCGCGATGAAATCAAAAACTATTTCAACTGAACCAAACATTTTTTTAGCTTCCTGATGGTCAGCGGCCAAAAGATGGCTATAGGCACCAAATTTCTCTTGGCATTGTAGCTTTTGAAGCTCATTTCCAATCACCAAAATATTCATTGCGCTAAGTTTTTCAGATATTTGATCAAAACTAACAATCCTATTGCTATGACCAAAGAAGTAGTTTATTCGCCCAATGCGCCCGAACCGATTGGGCCATACAGCCAGGCCATCAAGGCAGGCAACATGCTTTTTATCTCAGGGCAAATTGCCATTCAAAAATCGACAGGCCAAATGATCACCGGCAACATTATTGAAGAGACCACTCAAGTAATGAAAAACTTGGAAGAAATATTAAAGGCGGCTGGTATGAATTTTAACCAAGTGGTAAAAAGCACCATCTTCTTAAAAGACATGGGGAGTTTCCCCTCTGTCAATGAAGTCTATGGGAAAAGCTTTAGCACCAATCCACCCGCTCGTGAAACGGTGGAAGTAAGTCGGCTACCGAAGGATGTGAACGTAGAAATATCATGCATTGCAATCGCGTAGGTAAAAACTAAAATGAAAGAAGTAAGAGTACGATTTGCACCCAGCCCAACAGGTGCTTTACATATTGGAGGCCTTCGCACGGCTTTGTATAATTATTTGCTCGCACGAAAGCATGGAGGCACTATGATTTTACGGATTGAAGATACCGATCAAACGCGTTATGTTCCGGGAGCAGAAGAATATATTTTAAAATCTTTAGCATGGGCTGGAATTAAAATAGATGAAGGTGCGGGGGTAGGAGGTCCCCATGCACCCTATCGACAATCAGAACGCAAGTCGATGTATCTCGAATACGCCAAGAAACTTTTGAATGAGGGGAACGCCTACTACGCTTTTGATACCGAAGAAGAATTGGAATCGCAACGCAAAGCTTCCTCTTCTTTTCAATATGGCACGATTACACGAAAGCACTTAAATAACTCGCTGACATTAACTGCCAATGAAGTAGAAAGCAGAATCACTTCCGGTCAACCTTATGTGATTCGCTTTAAAATTCCCGAAGCGCAGGAAGTAAGAGTTC
>JAYVPS010000048.1:0-9474 GCA_043757225.1 Cytophagales bacterium
GAGCCAATCGACACGCTAGGAGCTCTATCAAAAGATCAAAAATTTGAATACCTGTTTGCTTGTATAAATATGATCCATGTCGACAACAAACTCTTTGAAAGTGAGCTGATTTTCTGCAGAAGCATCGCAATTAAGCTAGGGTTCAAAAAAAATGTGATTGATTTTTTTGTTGATAACTTTGATAAAAAGCCCATTGAAGCTATCAAATCAACGGTTTTGAGTGAATATCTTTAAGACCCAGCCTCACCTTATTTAAGATAAAGCGGCAAAAAGCACTTCCAAAGGGTCGAAAATTCAATAAATCCTGATAAATTTGCCCCTCATTTTAACACCCTTCTGGGTTGGATGACTATAGAGTTAATATTATTGGGCTGAGCCAAAAACAGCATTTCTTCACCTTTCAAATGGAGGATGCGTTTTTCAACAGCTACGGAGCGGAGGTCGTTTCGAAAGGTAATTTTAACGCTAAGGTTCTTCTTGACAAAAGGGAAACGCTCATTGAAGCAGATTTTGAAATTTCGGGAAAAGCAGAATTGGTTTGCGATCGCAGTCTAGATCCTTTTGAGTATCCCATGAATATCCATCGAAAGATGTTATTCAAATATGGAGAGGTGCCGGAGGAAGTAAGTGATGAGATCACCATCATCACAAGCGATCAGGTAAGTTTGGATGTTGGACAATTGATGTACGAATTTATTGTACTCGATATTCCGATCAAGAAAATTCATCCTCGATTTCAAACTGAAGAAGCTGAAGAGAATGAAGAAGGTACGATGGTGTATCGATCTGAAAAAGAAGAAGACCAAATTGACCCGCGTTGGGAGCAGTTAAAAAAGTTGAAAAAGTAAAATAAACACAATTAAAATAAACAGTTAGGTTATGCCAAATCCAAAACGAAAAACCTCGAAGACCCGCAGAGATAAAAGAAGAACGCATTATAAAGCTGTTGCCAAACAATTTTTGACGGATGCAACTACCGGTGAAAGCCATTTGCCACACCGCGCACATTGGCACGAAGGCAAGCTTTACTACAAAGGAAATGTAGTAATGGAGAAAGAAGTAGTGGCGTAAACAGCCGTGATGTTACGTCTTTTTAAGATTTCTATTTTGACTTCTAAGTTTGTGTACATTACAAACAAAAGGAGCTAAGTGTGTTTCAAAAATGCCTGGTTCGAGTACCGGGCATTTGTGTTTATTATTAGTTTCCTGTCAAGCAGGACAAAAAAGTATGAATAAAATAAGAGCTGCTATTACGGGAGTAGGTGGTTATGTACCAGACTACATTCTTTCCAACAAAGAGTTGGAGAAGATGGTGGAGACCACAGATGAATGGATTACTACCCGCACAGGAATTAAAGAACGTAGGATCTTAAAAGGTGAAAACCAAGGTGTATCGGTAATGGCGATATCAGCAGTAAAAGAATTGCTGGCCAAAACTAATACCAATCCAGCAGATATTGACCTCCTTATTTTTGCCACCATTACAGCCGACATGACTTTCCCTGCATCGGCCAACATTGTGGCTACGGCCGTAGGCGCAACCAACGCCTTTAGCTATGACATGGGTGCTGCATGCTCAGGATTTATCTACGCTCTTACAACGGGTGCCAGCTTTATCGAAGCAGGCCGGTACAAAAAAATAATTGTAATTGGTGGCGATAAGATGTCTTCAATTTTAGACTATACCGACAGAACTACCTGTATTATTTTTGGAGATGGTGCTGGTTGTGTTTTGCTGGAGCCTACTACTGAAGAAGTGGGAATCATTGACTACACGTTAAAAAGCGATGGAAGCGGAGAGACTTACCTGCATTTAAAAGCCGGTGGAAGCCGAATGCCAGCCTCACATGAAACGGTAGACAAGCGTCAACATTATGTGCATCAGGAAGGTGCTGCAGTCTATAAATTTGCCGTTACCAACATGGCAGAAGTTGCCGCGCAAGTAGCTGACCGTAACCACCTGACAAAAGATTCTATTTCATGGCTAGTGCCTCATCAGGCAAATAAGCGTATCATTGATGCTACCGCCAGCCGCGTAGGCATTGCTGAAGACAAAGTAATGATGAACATCCACCGCTATGGTAATACCACTAGCGGCACGATCCCGCTTTTATTGTGGGATTACGAAAAGCAATTGAAAAAAGGTGACAATCTTTTGCTGGCTGCTTTTGGTGGAGGCTTTACCTGGGGCGCGATTTATGTGAAATGGGCATATTAATAGTTATCAGTAAAAATGTTAAAAATTTTTAGTCAGTAGGATTTCTCGATAACGATCGGACTAACTATAAAATCACAAATATTAAATCTAAAATCTGTAATGGCATCCGTATCTGACTTAAGCAAAGGAAACTACATTCGTTACAATGGTGAAGTAGTGCAAGTAGAAGAACTTCAGCACCGCACGCCTGGTAACCTTCGTGCTTTCTATCAAATAAAAATGCGCAGCCTCCGCACCGGTAAAATTGTAGAAAATCGTTTTCGCCCTGGCGATGCCGTTGATCAATTACGGGTGGAGACCAAAGAATACCAATATCTCTACCACGATGGCGATAGTTTGGTATGCATGGATAATGAAACCTTTGAGCAGATTTATTTAGACAAGGTTTTGTTGGGCGAATCGGTGAAATATATTAAAGAAGGCGTAATCCTATTGATCGCTTTTGAAAATGGAACAAACGCAATAACTGCCGAACCCCCATCGCATGTGGTAATGAATGTTACCTATACTGAACCAGGCGTTCAAGGTGATACCGCAACGCGCACGTTAAAAGCTGCCACGATTGAGACCGGTGCAGAAATTCGAGTGCCCTTATTTGTCAACACGGGCGATAACATTAAAATAAAGACGAGTACAGGTGAATATGTTGAACGTGTTAAATAATACTGATTATGGCTGCAAAAAAAACAACTAGTTCAAAAGGGAACGGCATTAAAAAACCAATAACTCAAAACCAATCAGAGATGAGAACAACTGAGATCCGCGACTTAATTGATTTCATTGCCCAATCCGGGCTAAATGAAGTAGATATTGAGACTAACGAATTGAAACTTCACGTTAAGCGAGAGCCTGATCAAAAAGTAATGAAGGCCTCACCACAACTAGTAACCACTCAACCACAACAGGTTCAGGTTTCAGCAGTCACCACAGCACAACTACCGCCAGCCACTAAAACAGAAAAAGCCGTTGTCACCCCTTCAAAAACATTAGATATAAAATCTCCGATGATCGGTACGTTCTATCGTACTTCTAATCCTGATTCTCCTCCATTCGCCTCGGTGGGCGATAAAATAACCAAGGGACAAACAGTCTGCATCATCGAAGCCATGAAATTGTTCAATGAAATTGAATCAGAAGTTTCAGGAACAATTATTAAAGTAATGGTAGAAAATTCTTCACCGGTTGAATACGATCAAGTATTATTTGTTGTTGAGCCTGATTAATTAGTTCTCCGTCAATGGCTAAAAGCCACAAGCTTTAGGCTACAAGCTTGAAGCCTGCAGCTTGAGGCCAGTAGCCTAAAAAAAATAATCTATGTTTAAGAAAATACTAATTGCCAACCGAGGAGAAATTGCTTTACGCATCATCCGCACGTGCAAAGAGATGGACATCAAAACTGTGGCCGTTTATTCTACCGCTGATCGAGAAAGCTTACATGTTCGCTTTGCCGATGAAGCTGTTTGTATTGGCGCAGCTCCTAGCAAAGAATCATATTTAAATATTCCTCGCATTATTTCTGCGGCTGAAATCACTAATGCGGATGCCATTCATCCCGGCTATGGTTTCCTTTCAGAGAATGCAGAATTCTCTTCAGTTTGCCATGAATACGGAATCAAATTTATTGGCCCAACGCCTGATATGATCAGGTCAATGGGAGATAAGATCACCGCCAAAGAAACGATGATCAAGGCAGGGGTGCCATGTATTCCAGGTTCAGAAGGATTATTGGAATCAGTAGAACAGGGCATTCAGTTGGCAAAAAAAATGAAGTTCCCTGTTATTGTTAAAGCAACTGCCGGGGGTGGTGGCAAGGGGATGCGCATCATCAACGATGAGAGCGAATTCAAAAAAGCCTGGGACGATGCCAAGCGCGAAGCTGCAGCTTCTTTTGGTAATGATGGCCTTTACTTAGAGAAGTTTGTTGAAGAGCCACGCCATATTGAAATACAGGTGGTAGGCGATCAATATGGCAAAGTTTGCCATCTATCTGAACGCGATTGTTCTATTCAACGAAGGCACCAAAAACTAGTGGAAGAAACTCCATCTCCAGTAGTTACTCAAGAGCTGCGCGAGCGTATGGGCGAGGCTGCTATTAAAGGTGCTAAGGCCATCAACTACGAAGGTGTAGGCACCATAGAATTTTTGGTGGACAAGCACGGGGATTTTTATTTCATGGAAATGAATACCCGCATTCAAGTGGAACACCCGATTACTGAAGAGGTTACCGATTATGATTTGATTAAGGAACAAATCAAAGTAGCCGCTGGTGTTCCTATTTCGGGAACGAATTATTTCCCCAACTTATATGCGATGGAATGCCGCATCAACGCAGAAGACCCTGCCAACGGCTTCCGTCCTTCTCCCGGAAAGATCACCAACATTCACATGCCTGGGGGACACGGAATTCGAATTGATAGCCACGTTTATTCCGGCTACACCATTCCTCCCAATTATGATTCAATGATTGCCAAACTTATTGTGAGTGGTCAATCGAGAGAAGAAGTGATCACCCGCATGAAGAGGGCTTTGAGCGAATTTGTAATTGAGGGAATTAAAACAACAATCCCCTTCCACCTCAAACTAATGGATAACGCCATTTTTCGCTCCGGTAAATTCACCACCAAGTTTTTAGAAACTTCGTTTGATTTTTCGGAACTGAAATAAATAGATCCAAGGTTTTAGGTTATTAGGATTCAAAGCTTTGACCTATGAACCAATAAATCAACAACAATCAACTATTTCCCCTTCCCTTCTTCCTTCTTAGCTTCTACAACAGGAATCGCTGTGTGTTTAGCCTTTCCTTCTTCTGCCAATTGCTTCAGCTCTTCAGCCGTTTTGCCTTTTAGGTAATCGGGAAGCTCCATACCGGCCATATTAAATATCTCTTGCAATGGGGGCACAGATTTATAAAGTCCAGAAATAAAATTAGCCGTAGAAGTTTTGCCATCGGTGGAAGAACCGGAGCCGCCATCCCACACAGTAATCTTATCGATTTTAATATTTTTGATCGCCTCCGTTTGCAAGCGCACCAGTTCAGGAAGCTTATCAACAATCAACAATAGCACTGCATCTCTTGAATTATTGCCGGCCGCCTTCACAATTTGCTCCAAGCCCTGCGCTTGTTTAGTAAGGACCTCCAAGAGGCCTTGAGCTTCTGCTTGTCTCTTAAATAATACGGCATCCGCCTCACCTTTTGCCTTGCGTCTAATTACCTCTGCTTCTGCCTCTGCAGTAATTTCCACTTTCTGTTTATTGATTTGTGCAGGGATTACAATGTTCGCGTTTTGTGTCGCACGATCTCTTTCAGCACGTGCACCCTCGGCTTCTTGCTCTGCCGCATACGCTTCTTCCAAGGCTTTAGCAGTCTGCACTTTCTCGGAAGCAGTGGCCAACTTTAATGCCTCTGCTTCGCGCTGTCTCCGCAAAGCATCAGAGTTAGCTACTTTAATTTTCGCTAAGTTTTCTCCTTCTACCGCTTTGGCCTGAGCATCGGCCACTCTTACCCGTTGATCTTGTACAGCCTCGGCCTCACCAATAGAACCATCTCTGTTCTTCTCAGCCACCATTTTTTTAGCATCGTTGATGGCTTTCGCGGCAGCCTCTTTTCCTAATGCTTCAATATAGCCCGACTCATCTTTAATGTCCGTAACGTTAACGTTGATTAACTTCAATCCGATTTTTTTCAATTCGGTTTCAACATTACTCGCAACGTTGGCCAAAAATTTATCACGGTTGCTGTTGATCTCTTCGATGTCCATCATCGCTACTACTAACCGCAACTGACCAAAAATAATATCTTTTGCCAAATCATGCACCATCTCTTTGCTCAATCCCAGCAATCGCTCGGCTGCATTTTCCATTACGCCCGATTCGGTAGAAATACCTACTGTAAAACGTGAAGGCACATCCAAGCGAATGTTTTGCTTACTCAACGCACTGGTTAAGTTTACTTCTATGGAGTTGGGTGTCAAATCTAAAAAGGCATAGTCTTGAAACACCGGCCAGATAAATGCAGCACCACCATGGATACAACGCGCAGAGCCTCCACCTACCTTACCATACACCACCAACACGCGATCAGAAGGGCATCGTTTGTATCTTCTTAAGATGGTCGTGATCATTACAAACACAAAGAGGCCGACTATGGCCAGAACTGGAAGAATGCCCATAAATTGATTAGTTTATTTTTTCGGTTACTAAAAGAATATTATTGCTAATGATTTGCGAGACTTTGATAACTTTTCCGGTCCTAATAGGTTGCTCATCGTCTGTCATTGCCTCTAAGGTACGCAACGAACCCATTACTTTCACTTGCACTTTGCCAATGCCACTTTGCTTAGATGGAATTGTCAAATATACTTCTCCCGTCACCCCTATTGCCTTTTGGATTTTCATCGTGCCATCGGCAGAAGCTTTTGATATCAAATAAAACATACCGGCCATTAAGCACATCATCAAAAGGCCTGCTAATGTAGAAAGTATCAACGTAAGGCTCTGAGAGAAGCCCGCTTGAATGCAGGCAATGCCTGTCCAGGAAAAGACGGTGAAAAAACCCACCATGCTTTTCAAGGTCAAAAACTGAAACGATATTCCATGATCAGTCTCCACATCCACATCTACCATATCGTCAGGATGATCGCCTCCTCCAAAAAAAATAAGGATAAGCTGCAAAACGAAAAATGTGGTAAAGGGTACTGCAATCGCCCAATAAATTTTTAGCATACCACCTAACCCTTGCCACCACGCATCAAGCATTTCCATAGTCAATAATTAATTTGAATTTAGTTAGAATTCATAGACTCTGCTAAACTCAAGTAACCGAAGTAAAGAAAAAAAATAGCAAGTGGGCTGTCTTTCAAGAGATTAGATGGCTTATTTTATTTTGCGAGTCTTCATCAGTCCAATCCAGTCTGGCAATTGCTCTAGCAACTTAAACATAACCAACTCCGCCCGTTTCGTGAAGAATTCAAAATCTCCATACGCCTCCCCTTGCTTGGTATTAACTAAATCTGTCACCCCTCTTAGAATAACCAACCTAACCTGATTTCGTTGAGCCGTGTAGGCAATCGCCCCAGATTCCCAATCTCCTGCCACAGCTATATAGGTTGATTTCAATCTCTCAATTTCTTCCGGCCGCAAATCTTGATCGGCTGAAATTAACGTTGTTTTAATTACCCTTGAAGGATATTCAGTACCCAACCAAGAAAGATCGATGCTCGTTGTATAATCGTCAATCGCTTCCTTGGAATCTCCCATCGCTTCCTTGATGTCATATATAATTGTCCTATCGGCCAAAACAATTTCGTCTCCTCCAATTGCGCCTTCAAAACCACCACACGTGCCAAGATTGATAAGCACTTCCGGTTTGTAGCGGTCAATCACATATTGAGTTGCGCCAGCCGCAGCCACCTTGCCCCAGCCTTCATGAAAGAAAAGTATTTGTTGATCTTTAATTTGTTTAAAGAAGAATTCTCCCCAAGGAGATTTTTCAAAATTCTCTTTTGGATAAAACTTTTTCACGGCCTTCCACTCCATATTGGCCGACACGATTACTGCATATTTTATCTTCTGTGCAGAGGTTTCAACCGAGAGAAAGAGAGAAACTGAAACGATAATTAGTAATTTTTTCATGATCTAAATTTTATGTTGCTAACTACCGAATCACCCACCGACTTCGCTCGGCACCGCGGTGAGTTAAAAAAAGAAAGCCACGTAAATTACGCAGCTTTCAAATCGTTAAAGTAGCAAAAAACTATACGTACTGGTTCAGCATCACTGGCATCACCAACATCAAAATATCTTCTCCCTTTTCTTTTTCAGCCGGAGTAATCACGCCTGCTTTATTGGACGCTGACATATTTAATTTGATCAGATCCACATCTAAGTTCGTCAACATCTCAATTAAGAAACGAGCATTAAACCCAATCTCAATGTCTTCACCTTCATGCTCACAAGAAAGTCGCTCGTTCGCTTCGTTCGAGAAATCCAAATCTTCGGCAGACACCTGCAACTCACTTCCTGTAATTTTTAAGCGAACCTGGTGAGTTGTTTTATTAGCATAAATTGAAATACGTTTCAACGATCCCAACAAATCCGTACGGCTGATCGTCATCTTAATTGGATTGGAAGAAGGAATCACATTTTCATAATCAGGAAAACGCTCGTCAATCAACCGGCAAATCATTTTGATATTTCCGAAATTAAAAAACGCATTCGACATATTGAAGTCTA
The DNA here is from genome assembly GCA_043757225.1 of Cytophagales bacterium. Taxonomy (GTDB): domain Bacteria; phylum Bacteroidota; class Bacteroidia; order Cytophagales; family Cyclobacteriaceae; genus ELB16-189. The sequence goes on from JAYVPS010000048.1 coordinate 8,450, forward strand.
TGGTCACATCGGTATTTTCGGTTGGCAAGGTGGTCTTCAATAAATTCAACGCTTTGCGCGGAATGATGATGGTGCTTCCGTTCTCTGATTTAATATCCGTTCTTCGGTAGCGAACTAAGCGATGGCCATCGGTAGCCACGAAAGTCGTACTCTTGTCACCTAAGTTTACATAAACACCAGTCATGGCTGGGCGAAGCTCATCGCTACTGGTTGCAAAAATAGTATTACTGACAGCTTTCGACAGAACATCTGATGAGATTGAAGCCGAGAAATCTTTGGAAGGCGAAGGTACCTTTGGAAAATCTGTAGCGTTTTCTCCAGCCAACTTATAACGACCATTGTCAGAACTGATTTCAATGCTGTAAGTCGCTGAATCAATCGAGAAGGTAACGGGTTGATCAGGCAGATTCTTAAGAGTATCCAACAAAATACGTGCAGGCACCGCAATGCTTCCTTTCTCTTTTGATTCTATGGTAATCTCCGTAATCATGGAAGTTTGCAGATCAGAAGCTGTAACCTTTAAGTTATTCTTATCGATCTCAAATAGAAAATTCTCCAAAATAGGCACTACGGGGTTAGTCGTAATCACTCCATTAATGTTGGAAAGCTGTTTCAGCAAGTAGCTGGAATTAACGATAAACTTCATTGTAAATCAGTGGTTTGTAGTTTTAACAAGGGGGTAAAGTTAGAAAGAAAAACCAATCCTAAAAATGCGCTTTTGAATAAGCTAAAACACACCAGTTTGGCGCTCCGGTAACCCAATAGTGCCGCCCATGCTCTCGTTAGTTTCTGTCTACGCATAGCTGCTTTGGCAAAAATCAGGCTGCAAAACCTTCTCAGCTTACCCAAATTATTGTGGATTCATCACAAAAGGCTTGGCTTGATCCAGACGGGGGCACAAATCCCAGTAAAAAGTTCCTATAAAAAATGAAACCACCTAAGAAAGGCGGGGGGAAACTAATAAGTAATTTATTCCCTTCTCTTAATCGCCTGATCAAACGTCATCACATCGTAATCCAGAGTCG
>JAYVPS010000049.1:0-33595 GCA_043757225.1 Cytophagales bacterium
AAAAAAGAACAGCGAAGCATTATCATTATACTAATTGTACTTTTGGTCGGATTGGATCTATCTCAAAAATTATTTTTCTAATTACCGGTAAACATCAAATCCCCAAAAGCGATTTTAGTTTTGCGTATCCGGTTTTGCTGACGGGTACTTGTGTACCGTTGCGCAAAATAGCCAAATGAGTTTCCTTTTGATAGGGCTCTATTTTTGTGATTTGGTTAATGTGAATAATATAAGAGCGATGCACGCGAACAAACTGCTGTGGTTCTAGCGACTGCTCATAAAAATTCATCGTTTTATTTTTCAGGAATGAACCTTCGGCAGTAGTGATCTTCACATAATCGTCATCGGCTTCAATAACATGAATATCGTGAACGGGAATTATTTTTACTTTGCTGCCCGTCTTTACCACAATTCGGTTTTGTTGGATCGTGCCGGTTGACATCGTACTTAGCACACGCTCCACTTGTTCAGGAGCCGTTGGAGTGATCTTACTTTTCCATTTTAGAACAGCCTCGCGGAATCGTTCTTCCGGCACAGGTTTCAGTAGATAATCTACTGCATTGGCTTCAAAAGCCTTAATGGCATAAGAATCATAGGCTGTAATAAAAATCACGGCAGGCCTCATATCTACCAGCTCTAACATTTCGAAGCCATTGATCTTGGGCATTTGGATGTCAAGGAAAATCAAATCGGGTTGATGCTGCTGTATGGCCTTCACTCCTTCAAATCCATCACCGCATTCTTGCACCACCTCTAAGTCAGAAAAAGTCTTCAAATAGGCTTTGATAATCTCTCGGCTTAAAGGTTCATCATCGATTAAAATAACTTTGGTCATGCTCCTACACGATTAGTTTAGAATAATATTTCTCTACTCTCCATACATATTTCATTGCCAGACTAGTTAAAAGCTATATGGTATTCAATGGCTTTTCGGGCAAAATTAATCGAACCGTAAATTGATTGCTTTCAATAGTAGTCGTGATTAGATCGTTGCGGGCGTAGAGCAAATACAATCGTCTCTTTAATCCATTTAATCCAAACCCACTTCCCTCGGCCGGCTGCATATCTTCATCAAACGGATTGCTGATCTCAACCAGCAATGCTTCACCTAATCTTTTAGTGCTCATATGGATCACCACTTGCTCGGTGGTGCCATACAATCCAAACTTAATAGCGTTTTCCACCAATGGCTGCAACAAGAGTGGCGGAATCAACAACAATTGAAGTTGATCGTCCAACTCGGTACGCACTTCCAATCGATGGCCAAATCGAACCTTCTCAATCGCCAAATAGAGCTGAAGATAAGCAAGCTCTTGCGCCAGGGTGATCCACTGTTCATCAGCACGCTTGAGGGTGGCCCGAAGAAAATCAGAAAGTTGTTGCACCATTTCACGGGCTTTCGGTGGCTGAATAAGAATTAATGCATTAATAGAATTTAAACTATTAAATAAAAAATGCGGCTGCAACTGTAGTTGTAGTTTTTGAAGTTCGGCTTCGCGCGCCATTAATTCTGTTGCAGATTGTTGCTGTCTTGATTCTTCCAATTCATTGGCACGGGTATAAAATACTAACAACATGCCCGCGCTGGTTATGATCAGGAAATTGATTCCAATCCTTATGGGTACAGACTTCGCTAAAAAATCAGCGTAAACAAGATTGTCCTTCTCTATGTACGAAAATGTTTGAAAGGAAATCCAATAACATAGGAATGACAAGACTAAGCTTAACCCTACTACAAATTGATACTTACCTACTTTTGGTATGTAACGTGTCAAAATTAATTCCATCAGTGCGCAAGACATCATCATCCAATTCACAGAAATGAGGGCGTCCCAAGCGGAGAGTGTTACCTCAAAACCAAACCAGTCATTCAGCACCCAAGTATGAAAACCCCACCAGAGAATTGCGCCCATTAAAATCGGCAATCGTTTACCTAATTTAGAAGATGCCTTTGTTACTCCGCTCATTATAGTTGGTCTCATTATTGGAGCTTCTCACACGCAAGCGGGATTGTAAGCTGAACACATTTTAGCTTTAGAAGACAAGGTTGAAAGATAGTCGGTTACATCTTTTGGTTCTTGCGTGGACGAATAAATTTCATCTCCGTCTTCCAAGGATTTGATAGGGCAAATATCGATCACATCAATGAATTTCCAGTGTACCTCTTCATTTTTTTCATTCTTGCATCGATACTCGCATAACTTGCCAACAATACCGGCCTTTTCGCGAGCCCATTCAAACTCTTCTGCGCGAATCAAACGAAGCTGCTCATCAAACTGGGGTGTGTGGTTGCCTTCGCCACTGATTACCTGATAGACCAATTTAGCTATATACCAATTCATAGTTTTCTGAATTCCAAAGGTTGATGGGATCGCAGGCTTCACACTATCGGCTGCAAGCAGCATGAAGCCTGACCATTGTAGCCCAATTAAATCAGTAGCTCTTAATTTCAACTCCTCCAAACATTACAAACCCGGTCATTATCACTTTCTTATCCGGAGAATAGCTTGTAGGCACATTGCGCTTATCATCTACACCACCCAAAACGGCAGTGATATCCGATTTCAATTGCCAGTTGGCCGGGAGAATTATTTTCACCCCCCCAAAGATTTGAACTACATCAATCACCACATTGCCTTCTATATCAGATTGGCTAAGATCAATCTCAGAGCCACCAAAAATGCAGGTAGTTTCTCCGCCCTTAAAGTTTTTGGAAAATACTTTGCGCTTGCTTCCGCCAAATACAGTGGTAATGTCAAAATAATCGTGATCGCCATCATCCATAGAAATTAATCCGTCACCTTTCTTCTCCCAGTTTTTTTTTCTGGCTTCGCGCGATGCGCCACCAAGAATGGCTCTTCCTACGATAACGAGACCAATTATCATAACACCAATCGGAAATGCATACCGATCAAAATCATAGGGGAATCCCGGAATATCATCGATAAGGAAAAATCCACCGACCAAGATTAGCACTAACCAGCCTATGCCTTGAAATTGTTTGTTTGCCCCGATGATCAAGCCAAGGGCAATCAAAAATGTCTTCCAGGAGAATAACCAATGAGGAAAATAAAAAAGATCTAACCGATCTAATAACAAGAAAGATCCCACGGCAAGGATAATAGCGCCTGCCCAAATGCTGTTGCTGATTTTTTTAGGTTGCTCGTTCATAACGTTTTGTTTTATTTATCAAATGTAACGCAAGGACATTATGCAGGATGAGCCAGTTAGGTGAGCGTTGGCAAAATGTCGGTGAAACCGGGGGCTGGATGGGGTGAAAATAGACAGCTATGGCTTAGTTAAGGGTTGATTTGATAGGATTACCGTTGCTGTTAAAATGCCTCTTACTCTTTTCCATTCCCCTATGCTTGTTTCGCGAATACAGCTTACGTAGTTTTTAGAAGCACTTGCAATACCCACAAATACATCTGGTAAATCCATTCCTCTGCCCGTCAATTTTTTTACTATACGCTTATTTCCTTCCACATATATTGTGTCTGTCATTACATCCTTAGGGTGTTCCTGTATTAACTTTTGATACCCCTCTGCAATCACTCTTCGATCATCCCTATCCAGAATCTGTTCGAATACAATAAAAAAAGGCTTTTCCACTTGAAATCGAAGTTTTGAAAAATCAAATTCCAGCCATCCCTTTTTAATCGTTGATTCCTCCACCAAACTCACGTGCAGCAAGTCATTAGTGGGAAGACGGGTAAGGCTATCAACATCATTTAGCCTAACCCTGAATTTGAAAGACTTTAAATTATTCCGATAGATGCGAATTCGTGCTTTCGATAAATAAACAGGCCATTCGAAATCTTTAAGAGATAGCGGAAGGTGGTTATCAATTAAAAGAGCTAGCGACCGCCCGCATAAGCCGTGTCAGATTCAATTACACCGCCCATGAAATCTGAATTTCCTACTTCAAAAAGTTCGTTTTTAATTTTTCTACCGTTTAGTGTAATCGATTTCAATTCAATTATTTTCTCCTCCAGAAAGACCTTAAAATCAGCCGTTGAAATGCTTTTGCATAAAACCTTCTTAACCTTATACCCAAGGGCTGAAAAAATAATCGAATCATTTAAAGCAGAAGGTGGAATCAGGATTTCAAAACTTCCATTCAAATTGGAGATTGTTCCAATATTCTCATTGGGAATGCCAATGTTGGCATACGCTATAGCCTCTTTCGTATCTCTATTAAGAATTTTTCCGTTGACAATTATCTGTCCCGCTAATGGTTTTGATGCCAAGAGAAGAATGATAATTAAAAAAAACTTTACTGGGTAGATTTTCATTCTGATAAAAGCCAATCAGTTTCGGCTAGGCTTTATGAAGATGAATCAACCTTCGAAATAGTTTTAGGAGAGAGATCTAATTCCTGAGGAGATTCAGAGTAAAAGGTAATGTCGTTAAGTTAAGCCTCATTTTGATTACCTCACCTCTAATCCTCTCCCGAGGAGAGGAAGGAGATTGAGCTTAACTTAACGACATTGGAGTAAAAGGTAAAATTTAATTAGGGGCTATCATGTCAACAATCTCTTTGTCTAATGGTTTTACTTTAGGCGGAAAAAACCCAACCACTTTACCCGTTTTATCAATTACATATTTGCAAAAATTCCAGGAGGTCGCTTTCCCTGACTTAGCTTCCAACCACTTGTACAGTGGCGCTTTGTCTTTTCCTTTCACAGAAATCTTTTCGAAAATTTGAAATTGTACGCCATAATTTTTCTGACAAAAAGTAGCAATCTCCTCACTGCTACCGGGCTCTTGCCACAGAAAATTATTTGCCGGAAAGCCCAACACCGTCACCTTATCTCCATATAATTCATGGAGTTTCTCCAAATCTTCATATTGATAGGTGTATCCACATTTGGAAGCCGTATTGACAATTAGCAAATTCTTGCCTTTGTATTGAGCAAAGTCAATTTCCTTTCCGTCTAATGCTTTCATTTTGAAATCATAGATTGAACCGGAAGCATCTGCTTGTGTTACGCGTGATAATTTTTCAGAAAGAAAAGATACTAATCCCATGACGGACAATCCTATTAAGATTATTTTAAACTTCCGGCTCACTTTAACTCACTAATAATCTGATCATCCATAGGATTCACTTTCGAAGCAAAATACTTTACAGATCCGTCTGGCAATACAAGGTATTTACAAAAATTCCATGTTGGCTCTTTACCAGTCTTTTCTTTCAGGTATTGATACAGCGGATGTTGATCCGCACCTTTCACAGATATTTTTTCAAATAGTTGAAAGGTAACACCGTAATTCTTTTGGCAGAAACCGGCAATAGCTTGGTTTGTTCCAGGCTCTTGTCCGCCAAAATTATTAGCCGGAAAACCAAGAATGGTCACTTTCGTTCCATACGCTTCGTGAAGTTTTTGCAGATCGGCATATTGTGGTGTGTAACCACATTCAGAGGCTGTGTTAACAATTAACAAAGTCTTGCCTTTATAGTGAGAGAAATCAATGGTCTTGCCATCAATAGCGTTGACTTTAAAATCATACAGAGAAGCAGAAGTTATCATAGAGATGACGAATAAAGTAGTGAATTTCATGGCTTTCTAGTTTAGTAGCTTAACAACAGAAAGATAGGAATTGTTTTGGCCAATGCCAATCCAACTTCAAGAATCCAGATCCAACCTTACATCCGCTCAGGCACTTGTATTCCCAGTAGCAACATTGATTTCTTAATCGTGTCAGCAACTACCTTTGAAAAAGCAATCCTGAACTTAAGCTTTGTTTGATCGCTTTCATTAAAAATAGGAATCGCTTGATAAAACTGGTTGTATTCCTTTGCTAATTCGTACGCATAATTCGCAATCACCGCGGGCGAATATTCGCGCGATGCCTCCTGTAATTTATTGTGATAGTTATGGATGCGAAAAATAACTTCACGTTCAGTCGGCTCCAATGATGTTACCTGATTAAGATCATCAGCCTCTACAGTAATGCCACTTGTTTCAGCTTTTCGTAAGATGGCCTTTATACGAGCATGAGTATATTGGATAAACGGGCCGGTGTGACCTTGCAATTGAATGGATTCGGCAGGATCGAATAGCATCCGCTTTTTAGGATCAACTTTCAGTAAAAAGAATTTAAGCGCACCGAGCCCAATCATTTCTGCAAGGTCTTTGATTTGCTGCTCCGTAGCATCCTCAATCTTACCTAATTCCCGCGATTGCTTTTCCGCTTCTGCCGCCATCTCTTCCATTAAATCATCAGCATCTACAACAGTGCCTTCCCGCGATTTCATTTTGCCCGAAGGCAAGTCCACCATTCCATAAGAAAGATGATAGCATTTTTCTGCCCAGGCGTAGCCTAATTTTTTCAAGATGAGGAACAGAACTTTAAAATGGTATTCCTGTTCGTTGCCCACAGTGTAAACCTGGCCTTCGATTTTTGGAAAATCGCGGAAACGCAAAATAGCCGTGCCTATGTCTTGGGTCATGTACACCGAAGTTCCATCCGAGCGCAACAAAACTTTTTGATCTAGCCCATCAGAAGTCAAATCTACCCACACAGAGCCATCCTCTTTTTTGAAGAACACTCCTTGTTCTACTCCACGAAGCACTTCATCTTTGCCCAGCAAATAAGTATTCGACTCGTAGTATAATTTTTCAAAGTCAACACCCATGCGTTTATACGTAGCCTCAAAACCCGCATACACCCAGCCGTTCATTGTATTCCAAAGTTGTACTGTCTCCGAATCATTGGCTTCCCATTGTAGCAACAAATTGACCGCAGCCTGCATGATAGGCGCTTGCTTCTCCGCTTGTTCCTTACTGACCCCTTTTTCTTCAAGCTCTTTTACTTGAATCTTAAAATGCCTATCAAACTCGACATAGTATTTACCAACTAACTTATCACCTTTCAATCCGCTGCTCTGTGGTGTCTCTCCATTACCAAAAAGTTGCCACGCAGCCATACTCTTACAAATATGAATGCCTCTGTCGTTGATGATCTGAACTTTATGCACTTTGTAGCCAAGAGCTTTGTAAATCTCTGCCACCGAATAACCCAAAAAATTATTTCTCAAATGCCCGAGATGCAAAGGTTTGTTGGTGTTAGGCGAAGAATATTCCACCATCACCTCTTTGCCATTTGCAGGAAGCAACCCAAAATTTTTAGCTGAAAAAATAGACTGAAAAACTTCTACCCAAACGATGTCGGCAATCACCAAATTCAAAAATCCCTTCACCACATTAAAGCGACTTACCAAATTTGAATTAGCAATTAAATAGTCGCCAATCAAGCGTCCCGTCTCTTCAGGACTTTTCTTTGAAAGTTTCGTCAACGCAAAACAAACCAAGGTATGCGAACCTTCAAAATCTTGGCTCGTTGGTTGCAACTGAAATTGCTCCACCGATTGATTAAAGAGCGCAGCTATTGCTCTTTGTATCTCGGAGCGAAGGGAAAGGTCTAAGTTCATAGAATTAGTTGCTAGTTATTCGTTGTTAGTTGTTAGCCTGATTAAACGACCAACTAATAACCAACAACTATCAACTCCAATTTACATATCAAGTATATAAGCAAACATCAAAGGCGCCACAATAGTAGCATCGCTTTCCACAATAAACTTAGGCGTATCAATGTTAAGCTTGCCCCAGGTTATCTTTTCATTCGGTACAGCGCCCGAGTATGAACCATAGCTGGTAGTCGAATCGCTAATCTGGCAGAAATAACTCCAATAAGGAATGCTATCACGCTCCAAATCCTGATGCAACATTGGCACTACGCAAATCGGGAAGTCACCTGCAATGCCACCACCAATTTGAAAAAAGCCAATTCCATCTTTGCCTGAATTTTTTGTGTACCAATCAGCCAACCAAACCATGTATTCAATCCCAGACTTCATGGTAGATGCTTTCAACTCGCCCGTGATACAATAAGAAGCAAAAATATTTCCCATCGTAGAGTCTTCCCAGCCGGGTACTACCATTGGCATGTTGCGTTCAGCTGCAGCAATCATCCAACTGTTCTGCGGGTCAATCTCATAATACTGTTTCAACACGCCACTGTTAATCATGCGGAACATAAACTCATGCGGAAACAAACGCTCGCCCTTATCTTCGGCATCTTTCCACACCTTGAATAAGTGCGCTTGCAATCTTCTGAATGCTTCCTCTTCTGGAATGCAAGTATCCGTCACGCGGTTCAAATGGTTTTGCAATAAATCCCACTCCTGCTCTGGAGTAAGATCGCGGTAGTTAGGAATTCTTTTGTAGTGCGAGTGCGCGACCAAATTCATGATATCCTCTTCCAGGTTCGCCCCTGTGCAAGAGATGATCTGCACTTTATTCTGGCGAATCATTTCGGCAAAGCTAATCCCCAATTCGGCCGTGCTCATCGCACCGGCCAGCGACACCAGCATCTTTTTTCCTTCGGCAATGTGCTTTTTATAGCCTTTGGCAGCATCTACCAAGGCGGCAGCATTAAAATGCAAATAATTTTTCTCAATGAAAGCGGAAATGGGGCGATTACTCATGATGGGTCTGATAAAATTTTGGTGCGAAAATACGAATTGTTCGTTATTCGTTGGTAGTTATTAGTTAATAGTAATCGGGTATCTAGGCAAAGTCCTTTCTAACAACTTATTACTAATAACCATCAACTTGCTGGGGCGGCTGGCCAAGGGAGACCCAAGGCCACCGGGCTGTCACTACTCGCCACCATACGCACTTCCCCTGCGGGCTCAAACAGGCCGTTCCATCCCTGCCGCATGCCAGCACGAAAGTTATCTCATTTATTATTATGGCATCTGACCTGAAGGAATACGCTGTGGCTGGGCTGAACCATCAAGAACGAAAGGGGTACTATTTACAATTCAATTTATAGAGCCGCTCGCCCTCTTTTTGGCTAAATTCTAGTAGTTTCAACCATTGTTCACAAGCTAATTCATTTCTATTAAGTTTGTAAAGGGAATATGCTTTATTGTAGTAAGCATCTAAATACAATGTGTCTATTTCAATACATTTATTAAACTCTACAACAGCCTTTTCAAACTTTTCTTTGATGAGAAATTCAGAACCTCTATTAAAATAGTTGTGAGCTTGCGAAAGTCTTGCGCGGTATTGTTGAGCTTCTTTCGTATAAATTTTAGGGTCTAGCTCACTAAAACGAAGCTTTGTACGACTTGGATAAGCAGAAATAAAACAATGGAATCTAACTTTGTAATTGAAGCTCTTGCCCGACATTGGCAGCCTCCAGAAACCAATAGTGGCACTTATAATATCAACTAGTTTTTTTTCTTTCTTCGCCTTTAATAGCGCATCAGCTTCAACTTCTATATTTTTTATAGATCCATCGGATGATAATACAAAACTCCCGAAAACCAAACCTTGCTCAAATATGGCAAGCTCTTGAGAAACTAATTCCTTAAAATTCACCTTTAGAATGCTCGGATAGATTATATCATTACATTTTATAATGGAGTCAGAACTAACCTCAATCATTCTTGACTCAGACAAAAAATTGAAATAATAATCCAAGTTTAAAAAAGTAATTGTATTTACCTGGTCGTCTCTAAGTCTCGATTTAGGAATCTCTGTCAATGTGAGTTTCGATTTACTTAGTGTATCGATTTGGTAACTTATATATTCACCAATAAATAAAATTTTACCCCTCACCAAAAACTTTTGATCAGAAACAACCTCTCCCTCAAGTAATGTTTGTACGGATTCTTTCGAAAAATAATATTGAATAGATCCGATTTTCGGACCTAAACGATCAACTATTTTACTCCCATCCCTTCTTTGCGCATTTATACTAATCCAATTAGTGTCTTTTAAATCTTCACAGTTTGCTTGAATAAATGAAAGGCAAATGAAGACAGATATCGCTATTCTAAATCTCATGCTTAGTTATTTTTGTTTCTAAATTATCATGTAATTACTAACTATACTAGATAACTTATCCCCAGTTTGTAAGATATCTTCCTAATTCCGGTTATTGCATAGCAATTTATTAAAAGTACATTGCTATTGCGCTGCGCAAACATACTTTCCGCTACAATCGATTTCAAATGTCAAGTTCAACAAATCGTATCGTCCGTGAGACGGGAGACGATACTTGACATGGAAATGTCGAGTTCAACTATTCGTATCGTCCCCTAGACGGGAGACGATACTTGACATGAAAGTTTGCACTTCAAGTTCGTGAAGACACGAAACTTGCGTAGCAATAACGAGGCAATAGCAAAGTACTTCCATATCCAAAAAAGTAGTACCTTCGGTGAACTACTTTTATTTATTAATGGCAAAGTTTTTTCGCACCCTGCGCATCGAAGCAATTCAACTCCAAAAAGCTCGTAACTATCTTTTTTATGCTGTGGGTGAAATTGCCTTGGTAGCAATTGGCATTTTACTAGCTCTAAAGGTGAGTAACTGGAACGAAGATCAGAACAATCTTACCAAGCGCGAACTGTATTACAAAAACCTAATTTCAGAACTCGTTCAAGACACAACGCTAATAAGCGAGAAACAGACCGCATGGCGCGCTCACTTGCTTGAAGTGAAACGGTTTACTGACTATGCAAGTACACAACCAAATGTAGATAGCTTACTGATGCATCTTCAATATGTAACACTCTACTTTTCATCCATACAGGGTTTCAACACCGCCACCTACGAAACCTTGATATCCACGGGAGACTTCAAACTAGTGGGAGATTCTGCCAACTTCTTGCTAAAAAAAATCAAAGAAGAACAAGCTTACCATTTAGATGTGTTTAAAAAAGAGCAGGACGCTTACCTCAATTCTCTCAATTACTACCTCAGCCATTTTCCTAAATCGAACTTATTGATTAGAAATGAAGAAGCAGAACGGCAACTTTGGAAACATGTGAGTAAAGAAGAGACACTCATTGCGCTCAGCAGCGTTGTTTTTTTGCGCAGGCTCTTGCTCTCTGATGGTGTGCGTACAGCTGGTAATGTAAAAACCCGCGAAACCAGCTTGCTGAATTACCTAAACCAAAGTCAAAGTGATAACAAATTCACTGGACCAGCGAGAACAAAGAAGATAAAAACTTAAGCCGCACCCCGCAATTGCATATACATTTTGTGCTTGCTGTGGGTAATGCCGCCTTACTTACGCTTAAATTTCTCTCCTCAAAATTCATAACCACTCAATAGATTCTTAATCTCCTGAAATATTATTTGGTCATTGTGAACATCCTTTGTTTCAATGTTTTTAAGTTGACTTAGGTCTTTTGAAACTATCCAATTTCTTGCTTGATCTATCAAAAACTGTATTTAGCTTATTGCTTAGTTCCTCACCGATTTCATTGTAAACAATAAAGAATAGATTTCTATTTTGATTTTGCTGACTTCAATCGATCACTACCAATTCAACGCGAGAATTCTTACGGGCAAGGGTATTTTTAGAATCGTATAATGGCTTGCTACCTCCCAAACCCATCGTCTCAATCCGCGTGCTGGCAATCCCTTGCTCTACCAACCATCCTTTAACAACTCCTGCGCGCGCCTCTGATAGTTCTTTGGCCGATCCTCCTTTTGATAGTTGATCATTTGTTAACGCAAAATAATTCTTTGACGGACCCATTGAAATAATAGTCCCCCTGGCACTGCCATTGGTATGTCCTTCAATGCGTATTCGCATTTGAGGAACTTCATTTAGCATATCCAACAAATCGGTGAGTTGGTCACGACTGGAAGGCAACATGATTGCTGCATCATTAAAAAAAGAAACACCCGAAAGAGTAGCAGTTGCGCCTGAACGGATCCTTTCCATTTCGAACGTTAACATATAAAAGTTACCAAAGAGAATAACATCTTGTTTGAGCGTATCACGCTCAGTTTCCTTGTAGTTCATTTGCTGGCTTGCATCTTTAAAGCCAAAGACCGAAGCAATCAAAGTAATCTCCCCAGATTTTGTTTTAGGATCTGAAATGTTGAAATATCCATTTGTCTTTCCTGTACCGAGTACTTTATTGCGTTCAGCATCCACAATCTTCACCGTACCATTCACCACCTTTTTATTACTTTTTTTGATCACCGACAAAAAGACGGGTGTGTTGCCTAGGTGTTGAGGTTTGAACACCGGCAACGGAGTAGGGTTGGGTATGTATTCGGTAACAATGTTTGGCTCTTTGGAAGCCGGTTCTTCCTGGGCCACCGGTTTAGGACGTTCTTCCGCAAGGGGCTCACCTTCTTTAATTTCTTTTCCATCTTTTATTTTCAAGACCCACGCTGTTGCAAACCCTTCCTTTGCGCGTGCAAGCTGCATGCGATCAATCGATTGGCGGAATTGGTCATAGTTGAAAGACTCTAGGTAAACATATACGAAATGTTTGCTTTCTTCAAGCCCAAAGCTTGAGCTAACGCCTCTCTTATTTAAAAGCGAAGAATATGCTGTAGCCTCTTTTAATTGTGAATCCCTGAAAGTTGATACGATCACAAAGTAACCGTTTCTCAGTGGCAGCACTTGTTGGGCATATGATTGGAACCCTGTCAAAATAAGTGTAATCAATACCAACCTATAAATTGTTCCTAGGTGGGTGTTGGATCGGTCTTCAATGTTCGTGCGTATCATACTGGATAATTTAAATTTCTACTGAAAGACTCTCAAAAACTAAACGATGCTCGTCCACAACCCTCATTCATCCCCGAAAATTAACATGAGTGAGGGGATTTTGCAAACCCGTTGCCACCAAAACCAGCATCTCACTTGTGCTTTTGCAACAATTCGGTTACGGTACAAAGGGTCACGCTTGCACCAGAAAGGAGAAAATCACTATTCCTCGGACTCAAAAGATTTCTTACTCTTCTTTTCAGGAATCAGCTTTCCGATTTTATAGCTGAAATTAACTTTTACGATAAAATTATACAGTGTGTTAGTGGTGGTCTGTTCAAAGTATGGAGAATGTGCAAAGGAATCTACTTTATAGGTGGGTGTTGCGAAATTATCAATGCCTAATCCCAACATTCCTTTCTTACTCATAATATCTTTCTTTATCGCAATGCTGTGGCTGATAGGGTTGGTGCGGTAACCTTGTAAATTGAAATTTCTTCCCTGAAAGAAAGTAAAAAACTGAAGGGACCAGTTTTTCGCGAAATTATAGTTACCTGTAATCCGATAGTTTTGCACCAGTCCGCTATTGGTGGTGTTGAGGAGCGAGTTAGGAGAATTGTTTTTCAAAATACGATAATATAAGTCAGCACTTCCGTTAATGGAGAATTTATTAGAGAAAGCAAAGCTCATAAAAACAGATGCTCCGTAGTTTGCCTCGGTTCCAATATTCTGAACAATAGAAATGATTGTATCACCCTTAACAATACGAGCTGACTGAATGTCATCGGTGTTATACCTCACATAGGTAGAAAAATTCAACGAGGCAATCTTGTAGGAAGTGTTGTAAGCAATTTCATAATTGTCGGCATACTCGGGCTTGAGATTTGGATTGCCTATTGAAATATTGAGAGGGTTCGATCCCTGAGGATTCGGGTTCAGATCGCGCAACGAAGGTCGTTGAATACGCCTGTTGTAAGAAACCTTGATCAGGTTTCCGTTTTGTAATTTTCTAGACACATTAATACTCGGCACCAAAACACCGTAAGATGGTATGTTGATATCGGGTTGTCCCTGAAAGTGAGCCTTAATATAGGTGAACTCATATCGTGCACCGGCCTTGAGCGTAAATTGTTTGGTTGGGCTGAGAGTATAACTCGTATACCCCGAAGTCACACGCTGATTATAATCAAAGTGATTGGTCAATAGTGGGTCGGTTAATGGTATATATTCCCCGTTGGCACTTTGCGCCACCAGGTATTGATAGTCACTGGTAACCATCCTTGTAACATCCTTTGCACCAAACTCAATCAACTGTGCTTCCTTGATCGGTTCCTGAAAATCAGCCTGCAGCGTCACCTCCTGAGTGCTTCCCTTGTTAATGTTTTTAAAGCTACTTTGAAATGAATTATCAACCAGCGAAAGGTTGTTGGTGACAAACCCAACGGTGGGGTTATTTTGACTAACGATACCCAGGAAATTAAACTCTCGGTCTTTTTTATCAAATGCTTTTGTATAAGTAAGACTCATATCTATATTGGATGACACGTTTGTAGTTTTAATGTCTTTAAGATTGGAGGTAGGTAACTCGGCCTGTTGTATTTTCTCCGTACGCAATTGATCTTGATATGAATTTTGATCTTGCTGACCATACCGAATGGAAGCAGTTAACGCATTAAATTTATTGATATCATAATCCCAGCCAAACGTATACTGGCTAGTGGCACCTTCATTACGCGTCCCGGCACTTTGTTTGTTAATGACGGTATCGCTCTTGTTTTCGCCACTTTGTGTTTGCTGATGATTGACAAAATCACCGTGTACGTTGTAAGTAGACCGATCGAACATACCGAGTGAAAAACCCATTTTACCTTTGCGGTAGTTGGCATTCAGGCTCAGGTTAGATCCTCTGGTTCCCGTACTCCCATCTACGTTTAAAAATAATCCATTCAAAGTATTCTTTTTAAGGATGATATTAATAATCCCGGCCGAGCCCTCCGCATCGTATTTTGAAGAAGGAGAAGTGATGACTTCTACCGTTTTGATCATATCAGCCGGTATCTGTTTAAGTGCATCTGCCACACTAACAGCAGTAATCGTGGAAGGCTTGTTATTGATCAATACCTTTACACTCGAACTGCCCCGAAGCGAAACGTTTCCATCGATATCCACCGACAGCATTGGTACCCGTTTTAGTACATCCGTAGCGTCACCGCCTTTGGAGGTAAGATCATTCTCTGCGTTGTAGATGGTGCGGTCAACTTTTGATTCAACGATCACCTTTTGTCCTTGAACGACTACTTCTTCCATCAACTTGGTGGAAGGGCTGAGTATCATTGATCCCAGATCAACAATCGTTGCTTTGTCAGTCAGAGATACGTTTATCCTTTTGGAATCGAAACCGATGAAAGAAATTTCTACCCGGTAGCTACCCTTACCTACTTTCGAAATAGAAAATCTACCGACCTCATCGCAAACCGTTCCGTTAACAGGTTTATTAGTGAGTGGATCATACAGTGCCACGTTGGCAAACTCAACCGGATTTTTGCTCAGTGAATCAATCACTACACCAAAAATACGGCCATTTCCCCTTTGTATATCAGTAGGCTGAGCCAACGCTACTTGTAGGCAACAATAAGTAAGGAATAGAATGAATAAGATCTTTTTCAATTTTAGATTTTTTGCAAATTAGACAACCGCAACCCCTCGTTTGTTCCATCATCGTAAAGTAAATGTCAGTTATTCCACGAATGGTAAATCCTGATACTCCGGAAATTGTGGCCGGTACTTTATATTCCGCATAATCTGCCTTTAATGTTTTTCTACCCGATAGCAGTTCACTCATCTTGATTTCTGTTTCAACTTCCTTGAATTATACCAGCAGCGTCTAATACAAAAGACATTTTCCTTTGTACAAAGTAATGGAGTGATTTTGTAGGCATTTTGGATTTAAGAACTTAGCGTAAAAGGATGAGAGCTATTCTCATACTCATAATGAATGGCAATCCTGTTGGTGTCGCATATCTTCTTAACAATGGCCAAACCCAATCCCGTGCAAGCTTGTGATTTAATGCGACCTACTAATTGACCATCCTTCGAAATGATGGCTCAGCAGATAAATTGATTTGCTTGAAAGTAATTTTTTTGGATTCAGCTTGAAGCTGTGCACACGTACCAGAAGAATTATTCAGTTGAAAGGTGGGGGGAGAAATTCTCCTTTCTTTCAACCTTTTGCGTTGCACTTATTACTTGAATTTAGATTTGAAATTCTTTGCCATTAGTAGCAATCATTTTCCAAGAAAAAGAATTCATAGGTTATTTAATTATGCCAACACGGGTCTGTTTTCAATGGACTTAACGGAAGCTTCTAAAATCTCAAAAGCACTTTCTGCTGTCCGATTTTCAGTATCCAAGGTTGGGTTTATCTCCACAATTTCCCAAGCGCATACCTTCGGGTCTTTGCATAACTCCAGGTTTAGCAATTTAGCTTCCTCTACAGTGATACCATTCGGTACAGGTGTACCAGTTCCAGTAGAGAAACGGCTGTCAATGCTATCCACATCAAACGAAACATAAATAAGATCACAATGCGCCAACATCTTCAAGGCTTTTTGTGCCATGGTATCTGCACCCAACTTTTTAATTTCTTCTACTTCAATAAAGTTAATATTATTTTTGTTAATCAGATAGTTCTCTGGCTTCTCTAAATCGCGCACCGCTATGAAAACTAAATCTTCCGGATAGATCTTTGGCCCTTGCATTCCAACATTCTTTATTTGCTCCCAATAATCCAATGTCTCTCCACGAGGGTCATTTACCTTGCATTCAAAGTTGTCGAAGTCTAGTGCCATGGCCAACGGCATTCCGTGCATATTGCCCGATGGTGTAGTAAAAGGAGTGTGAAGATCTGCATGGGCATCAATCCAAATAACACCTAACCTCTTTTTTGGATAGGCTTTCTTGATTCCGGCAATCGTACCGTAAGCAGTAGAATGATCTCCCGCCATAATCAATGGGAAATAATCATCAAAGATTTGTTCGTACACTTCTAAGCATACCCGCTCTTCCATAATGAGTACGCCATCAATAAATTTTGCATAGGCATGCTCTGCTCCATCAAAAAGAAGCTCATTTACATTTTCAACTTCAATTGAATCATATTTTCTGAACAAATTCGATTTCAAATCAAGACTTGCAATCTTTAAAGCCTCCACTCCAAGACTGGCCCCACGGGTTCCGGCACCGATTTCTGACTTAACTTCGATAATTTTTATTTCCTTCCCTTTCACAACGATAGAATTAAGATTTTGAGCAAATGGTAAATGGCAAAATGCCGGAAGCCCGGCCTACAGTACAATTACGTCAGTAGTCCGGAAGTGCGTGGGCGATAGAAAAGACAAATTGAAAAATCAGGGTGACCATAACCATTGAATGTATTGCAAAGATGGCAAAATTATGTCAATATTGCATCCAAATTTTGGTTGTTGGTTATTAGCTGATCGTTGTTAGTTAAGCAGATCAAACCAGTAACCAGTAACCAACAACTAACAACCATGAAGAGCTATCGCGAGCTTATTGAACAAACCTTCGAATTTCCCCAAAAGGAATTCAAAGTAAGGGAACACGAACTGCTTTTTAATGATGTTCCTTTGACGGAAATCATCAAGCAGTACGGTACACCACTCAAAATCACCTACCTTCCTAAAATTAGCGAGAACATCCGCTTTGCTCAGAGCGCATTTAACAATGCCATGGAGCGTTTTAAATACAATGGCAAGTACACCTATTGCTATTGTACCAAATCTTCACACTATGATTTCATTTTGGAAGAAGCCCTGAAAAATGACATTCACATTGAAACCTCTTCCGCTTTTGATATACCAATTGTACGCACACTTTATGGCCGCGGAAAAATTACCAAGGACACTTTTATTCTCTGCAATGGCTTTAAAATGCCAAAGTACCGCGAATATATCACTGACTTGCTGAACGATGGCTTCAACTGTATGCCTATCCTCGACAATCTGAGCGAGATTGATACCTACGAAAAAAATGTTAAAGGCCCATACCAAGTAGGCATTCGTGTGGCTGCAGATGAAGAGCCAAAGTTTGAGTTTTATACTTCTCGCCTTGGCATTCGTTACAACGACATCAATACACTCTATAAAGAAAAGATTGCCACCAGCAGCAAGGCTTCACTCAAGTTGCTGCATTTCTTTATCAATACTGGAATTAAGGACACTGCTTATTATTGGAGTGAGCTGAGCCGGTTTATTTTCAAGTATTGCGAAATGAAAAAAATCTGCCCTACGTTAGATTCTATCGATATTGGAGGTGGGTTTCCTGTAAAAACATCTCTGACGTTTCACTACGACTATAAATACATGATCGAACAGATAGTAGAAAACATCAAATGGATTTGTGAAAAGAATAATATCCCGGTTCCTAATATATTTACCGAATTTGGAAGCTTTACGGTAGCAGAAAGCGGAGCCGTTCTGTATTCGGTGGTAGATCAAAAACTACAAAACGACAAAGAACTTTGGTACATGATTGATGGTTCCTTCATTACACACCTTCCCGATGTATGGGGAATGAACCAGAAATATATTTTAATGGCCATTAATAAGTGGGACGATCCTTACCATAAAATTAATATTGGAGGCCTCACTTGCGACAGTCAGGACTACTACAATTCAGAAGCACATACAGGCGAAGTCTTTTTACCGATGATCAATGACGAAGAGCCGTTGTACATTGGGTTTTTCCATACAGGAGCTTACCAAGAATCATTGGGAGGTTATGGTGGTATTCAACATTGCTTGATCCCCGCCCCTAAGCATGTGTTAATCGATCGCAACGAAGATGGCGAAATTTCTACTGAGCTTTTTGCCAGTGAACAAACCAGCGAGAGCATGATGAAAATTTTGGGCTATGAAGAAGCTCATGCTCCCAAGCGGCAAAAGCCAACTAAGCTTAAGGTTACTGGAACGGTATAGGGTGGTAGGTGGTGGTCGGTAAGCGGTAACGCGTAAGTGGAGTTCGGATTACCGATTATTTGCATACCGACCACCGCATACCGATTACCAACTACCGATTACCAAACATTCCTTTTGTTTCTTTAAAGTCTGGTGGAACTATGAAATCAGCAGCATTCAAAGATTCCTTTTTAATCTCTGTTACTTCCATTACCATCGTTGCCTCGGGCATGGGCATCTCAATTTTCAACGGAACACCATCAATGCCTTCGTAAAACATGGCTTGGTTTCCTCTGCCCATGTTTTGTTTGCGCAAACTGTTCATATCAAAATCTTTTATTTCGGTGGTAGTCCAGTAAATTTGATTGATCGTTTTATCCCCTTGTTTTACAGCCGCAATATATTTGGTGCAAGTGTAGGTTAAGATTTTCATGGTCTCACTTGTCTTCGTTATTTTAACCTCAGGGGCTGAGTGAGAACCCTTTTGATCACCACTAGATGAATGGTGAGTCATTTCAGAATAGGTCTTGTTTGCTCTATCCAAGCGATATGTTTTGTCTTGATCCTTTAAGTGAAGGATCTCCGATGGCATCATTCCGCCTTCCATCAATGTAAGCGTATTGCCCCCTTTAACTTTAAAAATTAATCCTTTTGGCATCATTGAACTCATCATGTCGTCCCCAGCAGCCGGATTCATCATTTTCTCCATTTGAGCTTTCATTTGAGGGTTCGCCTCCATCATAGCCTTAAACTGTGGGTCATTCATTTTTTCCTTCAACTCCTTCATCTTAGTCTGATTGGCGGGGTCGCTCATCGCTTTTTGACCCTGTTCCATTTGGGCTTTCATTTTGGGGTCGGTAATCTCTGCCTTCATAGAAAATTTTACTGTGCCTTCAAAATTCTGAGCTTGTGCTCTTGAAGCCATCAGTAGGAGTGCGACTGCAATTATTTTTTTCATAAAGTGTTTGGTTACGGTCTAATAAAATTACTAAAAAAATTTCGTTACCATGGATTAATGCGCTTTTAATAGCTAGGCTTTCAATACTATCCCAGCAGCCTCAATTAAACTTTCAGCTTTAAAGTCTGCTTGATTTTCCTTTTCAATTTCATGGCCGATTTGAATGGTCTTAATGCCGAATTGTCTTGCCGGAATGATATCCCTACCGCGATCACCCACCATCCATGATGAAGAAAAATCAATATTGAATTTAGCACTGGCTTTTTCAAACATCAGCGTGCCCGGCTTTCGTGCCAGCGAGGCAGTTACTGTTGGGTGGTAAGGAGAAAAGTAAAAATGATCGATGAGATGACCGCATTGTTGTTGTAAAAAGGTGTGACAGCTTTCCATTTCTACTTGTGTATAAATGCCTTGCGCAATACCCGATTGATTGGTGACCACTACTAATAAAAAACCGGCAGACTTTAATTGAGCCAAAGCCTGTGGCACGCCCGACAAAATCTTAAAATTGTCAATATGGTAGGTGTATTTGGGATTGTCCTCATTCAATACCCCATCGCGATCAAGGAAAACACATTTATTCATGGAGCAAAGTTAATCGCTATCCGGACTAATAACATAACGATTAACCGATTTTGACCAAGCAAGTTCTTTCCTTAGTTTTGCGTAACCCAAAACCTGTGAGCAACGCACTCGTCATTATCCCAACATACAACGAGAAGGAAAACATTCAAGCAATTATTGATGAGGTGTTCACGTTGCCAAAAGATTTTCACCTGTTAATTGTTGATGATAACTCACCTGACGGCACTGCCGAGATTGTCAAAGATCTTCAGGCCAAATACAACCAATCTGGAACTAAGTTGCACTTGCTTCAGCGGGCAGGAAAGCTAGGGCTTGGAACCGCCTACATCGAAGGCTTTCGTTTCGCTTTTCAAAAGAAATACGATTACGTATTGCAAATGGATGCAGACTTTTCGCACAATCCAAAAGATTTAATCCGATTGTATAACGCTTGTGAAAAAGGTGGAAATGACTTAGCGGTCGGTTCTCGTTACTCAAGCGGAGTGAACGTAGTAAATTGGCCCATGAGCCGCGTGTTGATGTCTTATTTTGCCAGCAAATATGTGCGCTTCATTACCCGAATGCCTATCCACGATACCACTGCAGGGTTTGTTTGTTATCGCACTATCGTTTTACAAACTATCCATTTAGAAAATATCAGATTTATTGGATATGCCTTTCAAATAGAAATGAAATTCCTAACCTGGAAGTATAAATTTAAAATTGAAGAGGTGCCTATCATCTTCACCGACCGCACGCTTGGTCAATCAAAAATGTCTGCCGGGATTTTTAAGGAAGCTTTTTTAGGAGTATTTTTTATGGCCGTGCTTAGTTGGTTTAAAAAATATTCCCATTAAGCATAATGACCTTATTCGAAAAATGGCTCTAAAAACTTCTTGAGTCTCTTAAGCTAGGGGCTATTTAGATTCTAGATATTTTCATCTAAATAACTTCGCTCTGATCCTTTAACTCTGTGCGGTTCAACAAAAAAGCCCTGATGAATCCTTAGTTTCTCTTTCTCGTCAATTGGTCTAGGATTTTTCAAATTCAGAGCCTGTTTTCTTAATCCAATCTCTTCTATTTTGTTTCATCATTTTTTTATTTAACTATTCCTGCGTTTATTTTTTCGACTTAGCTTTTTCATAAATATCAATCCATTGTTGAGGTGTGAGCTTAGACGTTAATTCACCAATTAAATCAAGGGGAACGTCTTCTGGTTTTTTAAATCGGATACAAGCTTTGCCCATATCCAATTTCTTGGAGGAATATACCTTCCATTCATCTTGAAACCAATCTAAAAGTTTGCCGCTGCTATACAATCCCATATGGTAAACAGCAATATGCTTTTTCTGAGAAGCAACGTTAATAAACGGCAAAGGCATCTTCGGATCGCAGTGGTAGCCTTCCGCATAAAGCTTATGCGGCACAACATATCCGATCATACCATAATTCATTTCTTCTTGAAAGCCCTTAGGCAGACTTTTAAGGATAGTCTTTCGGATTTCAATAATAATCTTCTTTCTATCGGACGGAAGAGAATCGATGTAATCAGCTACTGTTTTGGCTTTGGATTGCATACTAGCCGAATGGTTAATTGCTATTCGTTGTTTGAGTGGCTGGCAAGAATTGCCCTTTCTTCAATAAGGCTGCACTCAGCAATGAAATAATAATTCCAACTGGAAGGATTTCCATGAGTGTAATGCCAAAACGAAAAATAGGGTTTTTGTAAACAGCTTCAAACTTTTCCATCTCCTTTATTGTCTCTTGTATTTTGACTTCTGTGGCGCCTTCTTTTTTCAGCTTCTCTATCGCTTTTTCGTTATACAGTTTCATAAAATCATTTGACATGGTATTGTAACTGATCTCCCAACTACATGCATACACCAAAGAAGCCACTAGGGAAATAAGCATTCCTACCTTAAGCCCCTTGCCAAAAGTGATTGATCCACCTTGTTCGCGATCCCGATACGATTTAACGCCAAAAAACACCAGTGCTAGCGCAATGACCATGGTAGTGTAGCCCAACCATTGGCCGTTTTCAAATTTTAAGATACCTTTTTCATACAAAGGCATGGTAATGAGTAGCATGCCACCAACAATGGCACCGGCAATGAGTCCGTAGGTTAAAATGATTCTTTTCATAGTTATTTTATTTTATTGAGGCGAAATAGCATTGGATGTGACCAAAATCCTTCACCCGAAAGGATGATTTGTATAAAAATTATAGAAATAGCACTAAAGTATTAGCTCATCAGTATATAATAGAGTCGCCACCACTATAAACTACGGTATTAACCGAAGTTCCTTTCCCTTTTGCACCGCCCGCGTCCTTCTATTTACTTCTAACTTTAAAAAGAGATTGGACGAATGTGTTTTGATGGTGTTTAGCGAAACAAAAAGTTTATTGGCAATTTCTTGGTTAGATAGCCCTTGGGCAATTAATTCCAATACCTCGTGCTCTCGCTTACTGATTCCGAGTTCATTTAATTGGATTACATCTAATCGAAATGGACTTGCCGCCATTACTACTACCTTCTTTTGTGTAAGTCGGTAGCCCACCCACAAACCCAATAGTGTGAAGAGCAATGCAATCGCCCCCACATAAAATTCAATGGAAAGATCACGAACAAAAAAGCGATACTCTAGGTGTTTGAGTAGAAAAACCAGGATAGCTAAGGCCAGTCCGTACAAAATGATGATCCGTTTCATTGGTTCGCTAAAATACTCAATCATTTCATTCTAAATATATTCCGAAATGGTTTTACAATCTGTCCAATGAAATCCTCTGGAAAGGCCTCTCCATCTGGAAGGCCAACTGGCAAGTCTTCATTATCCGAAGGCCAATAATTTGTTTTGAAAAGGTAATCCCAAATGCTAAGTGTTATGCCATAATTTATTCCTCGCAGATGAGAGGCAGGCATCTCCTTGGCATGATGCCACAAATGCATTTGTGGGCCGTTAAATAAATACTTAAAATAGCCAAGTGAAATGTTAAGGTTAGCATGACCTAATTGACCTGTTACCAATGTAAAAATATGGACGATGAAAAAATCCGTAATGCCAAATCCAATCATTGCCAAAGGAATATATTCTAAGGTTCGATAAAGTATATTCTCCATCCAATGATAACGAAGCAAGGCTGCAAAACCCATTTGTTTGGTGCTATGGTGTACCTTATGAAATTCCCACATCCAATTGACATGGTGATACATCCGATGAATATTCCATTGCATAAAATCACGCAGCACGAATATTAAAACCAATTGCAACCAGCTTGGCAAACTTGTCACAGATATTGCCACCATATTGGTAATACCAAACAATCCTAAAAAATCGTTGAAAAGTTGAACACCCACCATTGACAGTGCATTGTAAGCTATAAGAGCAAACAGAAAGTAATTCCAAAATAAATAGAATATATCCAGCCAAAAGTGCTCACGAATAGCGGGCTGATTTTTTCGCCATGGGAATAAAATTTCCAATAACCAGATTAAGAGAGAGGAACCAACCAACCAATAAAAATAGTTGTGCCAACTGGGGCTCAGGATTTCACTAATAAAGTAATTCCAGTAGCCAACATAAGCATCCGCAACTGTTTTAAGGTATTTATGCATATTAATATTTCCAAACAAAAGCTAAAGTAACAGCGGTATCGCCTTAACCCTAAAGACGGTTGCAACCAATTTTACCTAGTAATTTAACAAAAGAATAATTTTATCCATCAACTATTTTTATCGTGAAATCCGTTCTTTACCCAAAATAATAAAATTAGATGAAAAATTGGGTTCTTGGATTAAAAATCAGAGCTAATCTATTAGCAGCTTTTGGCTCCATTCCAATGCGCCCTTGAGAATCAAACCATCATTTTAAAACAAATACCCAAAGAGTATGTAAAAATAACATCAGGCCTTGGTGAGGCTACCCCTAAGAATGTAGTAATCATCCCAATTAAACTTAAAAATGAGGCTCTGGGCGTCATTGAACTTGCCTCATTCACAATTTTAGAAAAATTTCAGGTAAAATTTATAGAGGACATTTCAGAAAATATAGCGTTTCTTATTTCGAATAAGCTAAATGTGAACAGAACAGAACGCCACTTGAAGGAATCTGAAGAGCGAGCTAAAATTCTTGCTCAACAAGACGAAGCGATGCGTCAAAATGCCGAGGAGCTTCAAGCAACTCAAGAAGAAATGTACCGTCAAAAAAGGGAATTAGAAAATGAAATAAATAGTCTGCGCCTTAAACTTGCGCCTGTTTATGAAACCGCATAAAATCAAAGACTAACTAACTAATACACTTCTAAATTTGAAATGATAGGACATGCTTTACTTTCTCTAATAATAACTCTTATGTTATCAGTATGTACAGGCAGTAGTTTTAAAATTCTTTTATACCCAATAGTAGTTCCCCTGTAAACATTAACCCAAGCATTGCCATCCCAAACCTCAACATCAAAAGCTTTAACTCGTTGGCCTAATGAAATATATTCCTGCAAGATCAAGTATTTTATTTCTTTGACTTCAGAAAATTGAATTTCAATACCTGCTGTAGTTTGGTCATCATCAGTAGCCCAGTAACTATTTTCATTTCCATCGATTAGGTTTTTGGGGTCATAACGTTCATCGTTCCCTCTAAATGAAGTAGCCTTAATTTGAGCACTCTTTGTTAAATTATTTTTGAAAGTTGAATCTATCAATTTTCTAAACCCACGCAAAGAGCCAACATCGGTTTCATGTAGCAAGCCTCTTCTGTCAGGCGGAACATTTAAGAGCAAGGTTGACCCTCTGCCTACTGAAGTGAGATAAATATCAAATAATTGTTGCGGAGTTTTGACTAAAGAGTCCTCTTGAGGGTGATAAAACCAGCCGGGCCTTATCGATACATCAACTTCCGCAGGGATCCATTGGGTACCCATTTCATGGCCGCTATTCAAAATATTTTCAATGCCGCTCTTGCCTGCATAAAGCGTATCAGCGCTGATAGTATTCCAATTGGTTTCACCCGCAATACCTCGTTCATTACCAACCCAACGTACGCCAGGACCAGCATCGCTAAAAAAAATAATGTTAGGCTCCAGATCTTTAATTAATTCTATGGTGGTCGGCCAATCATAATAAGTTTTTCCATCAATAGATCTGCTATCGTTTGCCCCTCCGTAAAATCCTGTTCCACCATTGGCACCATCAAACCACATTTCAACCATAGGGCCATACTGAGTGAACAACTCTTTCAATTGATTTCGGTAATAGTCGATGTAAGCAGGCCTTCCATAGTCGGCATGGTTTCTATCCCATGGCGAAACATAGATTCCAAAATTTAAATGATACTTCTTAGCGGCTTCTGCAACAGCTTTAACTATGTCTCCTTTCCCATCTTGAAAGGGACTCATTTCAACAGAATGATTTGTATAAGCGCTAGGCCAAAGACAAAATCCATCATGATGCTTGCACGTTAAGATTACTCCTTTAAAGCCTGTCTCTTTTAAAACACTGATCCATTGATCTGCATTGAACGCGGTGGGATTAAATAATTTAGGCGACTCATCTCCCATACCCCATTCACGATTGGTAAAGGTGTTGATGGAAAAATGAATAAAGGCATTCATCTCCATCTTGTGCCATTCCATTTGTTGACTGGATGGAATCGGGGCTACGGAAGGAGGAGGTAGCACCTGCTTACAGCTTGTCAGAAAAAGTAAAAGGTAACCCAATTTTATTTTCATACCTATTGAAGTTAGCCCTCTTTGCCTCTGAGGGTAGTCAAATTTAAAATCATGGTCAAAAAAAACTAAGGTGCGTTATAATAAATCCTTAAAACAACATCCTAATAGCAGCAATTAACGTCATCCCAATAATAAACCATCGATACATGGTTTCGATGAGTCTCTTTACAATTAAAATTCCGAGGTAAGCACCAAAAATAATCAAAGGCAGAGTGAGTAGATCGAAAAGAACCGTATCGATCGTTATGGTATGCCAAACAAACACATGAAAAGGTATCTTAAACCAATTTACTACCAGAAAAAACCAAGCTGTAGTTCCTATGAATTCATTTTTACGGAGCCGGATGGACAATAAATATACACTCATAACAGAACCAGCCAAATTACCCACCATTGATGTAAAGCCTCCTGCTATTCCGGTGGCAACAACAAAGGATTTTTGTTTTGGGATATTTTCCGAAGTTCCCCATTTTTCCAACCAGAGCATTATAATAACACTCACCACAATGATTATTGCCATCACCATTTTAAAAACAGAATCATTAAAATAACTTCCAATTAGAGTTCCCCCAATCACCCCAACGGCCGCCCACGGAAATAGAATTTTCAAATGTTGCCATGACGCATGGCGATGGTAATACCAAACTCCCAGCACATCGGCCAGTACCAACATCGGCAACAAAATTCCACTAGATCTTTGACCCCCAAAAATAGAAGCCAATAGTGGAACAGCCAACATACCAGCTCCATTTACACCCGTCTTGGCCATACCAATGAGCAACGCCACCAAACCTATCCCGGCCAACTCTGCATACGAAAGTTGATACAATAAAATTGTGATCACCTAAAAAGAATTAAAAATTTACACCAACTATTTGTCCATCACACTACATAAGCAAAGGGCGAGGCAACTATATCAGTCTTCCAATTTTTGCTATAATTCAATACAAATTTTAAGACGGCAGAAAAGGAACCCACACCGTCACCGTTGTTCCCTCTCCATAGTGACTACTAAATGTAACCGTTCCGTTCATCTTCTCAACGGCCTTTTTTACTATATATAGACCCAGCCCATTACCTTTGGAATGTTCACTACCGCGAAAGAACATTTCAAATACGCGATCGCTGTAAATTTCTTCTATGCCAATGCCATTATCTCTAACAATTAACTGCACCCCCTCTTCTACTTCTGAAGCTTCTAAAAGTATTTGTGGCATCACTGCGCTTCGAAATCTCATGGAGTTCTCCAATAAGTTCTCCACAATAATTTTTAAGAATGCCGGATAGCTTACCAATTCACGTATAACAGAGGCTTTCACCAGTACCTTTATATTCGCATCCAAAATCTCTTGGTGATACAAACGGCAAGCATCTTCCAACACAGTTTGCAATGAAATCGGCTTACCGACAAATTGTTCTGCACTTACATCGCTGATCGATTGAAGTTTGATGAGCATACGATCCAGGTTGACGGCTGTCTCTTTTACTTTACTAAAAAGATCAAGAGCATTAGTGTCCTTCACCGTAATCTTTGCTACCTCTGCCAACCCCATAAACGTAGTGAGTGGTCTCCGAAAATCGTGCGATGACCGATAGAAGAAAGTATCTAATTCTTTGTAAGTCTGTTCAAGTGCCCGCGTGCGTTCACTTACCTTGGTTTCCAAGTATTCATTGAGCCTAGAGATCATATCATTACTCTCCGTAAGCTCCTCTGATTGTGAAGCCAGCTCTTCGCTCTTTTCTGCTAGCTCCATATTCACAATAGTCAACAATTGGTTTGCTTCGGTAAGCTCTTCGGCCTGTGCTTGAATCTCCTCTTGTTTTTCGGCAAGATTTCTATTGAGAGTATTCAAAGAACTATTGGTCTCAGTTAATTCTTCGGCTTGTGCTTGAATTTCTTCGTTTTGTTCTTGTAGCTTACCGTTAAGGTTTTTAGTTTTTCTAAAAAAACCAAAAAATAGATAGGCCAATACACCTACTATCATCATTCCAGCTGAAATGGCAGCTATAATAAATTCCTGCTGATGAATTTCAGCTTTCTGAATAGTAATCTGATCTTCCTGCACCTGTTTACTTTTCTTGAGTAATTCCAGTTCATAGGTACTCTGCTCAAGCTCATACATGCTTTGGATGGATGACACCCGGTTTGCGATGGTGGCCGAGGCAACGGAATCTTTTAACTTTTCGTACCCAATAGAATAGGTCATTGCCTCGGCCAGTTTTCCTTGGGTAATCAAAATATTTCTCCGCGTTTTATATATCTCTACTAATACTATCCTTCTGGTAACTAGTCTGGCGGTTTTTTCGGCTTTATTAAGAAAAATACTTGCCTTTTCAAAATCCCCCATCTTGGCATAAACGCTGCCCATATTATAGTAAGTCCAAACAAGGCCAGCTTGATCATGAAGTGGCTCTAACATATTCAAACTTTGTTGTTGATACTCGAAGGCAATCTTTAATTTTCCCATGGCCGCGTAGGCCTCCCCTATTTTTGTTAACGTACGACCTACTCCTTTTTTATCCTCCAATTCCGTTCGAAGCATTAGCCCCTTTTCAAAACTAGTTAGGGCCTTAGGAAATTTTCCTTCTAAGTTCAAAATAAGACCATTTAGATCACTCGCAGTTGCTTCTTCAGCTTTAAAATTATTTTCTCGGGCTGAGGTAAGTACCTTGTTGGTAAAATCATGGGCATATTGCAGTTGCCTGAGATGGTAATAATTCCATCCAATTATTAACTGAGATCTTACTTCATTTTTGAGAAATGTCTTTTCCTTACAAATTTTTAAGGCTTCAAATCCATATTTAAGACTCAGATCATAACTACCAACCTCATTCAGCACTTGGGCAAAATCAATCAATAAGGTGGCGTATTGCACTAGGTTGCCATGAGCAAAGTAAAATTCCTCTGCTTGATTAAACAACACGAGGGCATCCTTATAATTGCCTTTGCTAAAATTGATAATTGCCCTTTGATAATTGATTTGATATTGGGCTTCCGTGCTTCCGTTTGTCCCAACATACTTTTGTGCCTGGTTCAGATAGGCTTCGGCCTGTGCAAGATTATATTGGGCAGTGTGCCACTTTGACAAGAAAGTTAAAATATCTACAGTAAGTATTTTATCTGCAAGCTTCTGTCGTATAGTCAACGATCGATTCAGAAAATACAGTTCCCTGAAAGGCTGACTAGTAAATCCATAATAGATACCAAGGTTCTTATATAATACAGATAACTGCCAAGGATTAAGACTATCCTTAAGTATCAGATAGGATTGATCATACCAATACTTTGCTGAATCTAACGTGCCTTGCGCACGGTACAAATTCCCGATTTGAACTAGTGCATATCCTTCCGTACCCTTAGCTCCGGCCTTTTTTGCTTGTGTTCCCGCATCTTTCAAAAGATGAAGACTTGCATCTTTATTTCCTTTCAGGTATTCGCAGATACCTTTATTGACGTTGGATTCAGCCAGTCCGGCTAGGTAATTTTCGCTTTTTGCTAACGTAAAGGCTTGTTCAATAGGATCTATAGCAAGTTTATAATCCAACAAGATAAGTCGAAAAGATAACGCATTTAGTGCGTCAATTTTTTTAGTTCCGCGTTGCTTATTTATGAGTATCCGCAGGCTATCAATCTCTACCATCTGCGCCTCCAGCCTATTAACTAACAGAATCACTAAAACGGTGAAAGTTAGCCATAGTTTATTTAGGGAGATTTTCATTTTACACCTTAGAAGGGATGGTTATCATCACTATGTTCATAAAATAAAACTTTAGTACAACTCTAAAAACATCCTGAGACTTTATTCCAATCCGTTACCTCTTTAGGCTAAAGCATATCAAGCTAGTCGGAGTGGTAGCCAAACAGTAACCGTTGTCTCTTGACTATGAATGCTCTTGAATGAAATATTTCCTCTCATCTTCTCAACGGCCTTTTTCACTATGTAAAGCCCCAGCCCATTTCCTTTAGAATGCTCACTGCCGCGAAAGAACATTTCAAATACACGATCACTATAAATTTCTTCTATGCCAATGCCATTGTCCCGAACAACCAATTGCATGCCCTCGTCTACTTCTGAAGTTTCTAATATTATTTGTGGCGCCACTATGTTTCTAAATCGAATGGAATTCTCTAATAAGTTCTCCACAATAATTTTTAAGAAAGCCGGGTAACATACCAAGTCATGTGAGTCTGAAGATTTTACCTGTACTTTTATATTGGCATCCAGTATTTCCTGATGATAAACGTGGCAAGCATCTTCCAAAACAACTTGCATTGAAATTGACTTAATAACGAATTGCTCTGCCCCAACATCACTGATCGATTGAAGTTTAATCAACATTCGATCTAAGTTGATGGCTGTCTCTTTTACCTTATCAAAAAGATCAAGTGCGTTCGCATCCTTTACCGTAATTTTGGCTACTTCGGCCAAGCCCATAAAAGTTGTAATCGGCCTGCGAAAATCGTGCGATGACCGATAGAAAAACGTATCCAATTCTTTGTAAGCCTGATCCAATTCTTGTGTACGTTCGGTCACTTTACTTTCCAAGCTTTCGTTAAGGCTTGAAATCAGCACGTTGCTTTCGGTAAGCTCTTCTGATTGCGCAGCAAATTCCTCGCTCTTTTCGGCCAACTCCATATTTGTCAATGTCAGTGATTGATTCGCCTCAACAAGTTCTTCCGCTTGCGCTTGTACTTCTTCTTGCTTTTCAATCTGCTCATTATTGAGTTTCAATAATGAAGTGTTTGCTTCATTTAATTCTTCAGCTTGCGCTTGAATCTCTTCGTTTCTCTCCTTTAAGATTTGGTTAAGCTTATGTTTTTTTCTGTAATAAGTATAGGATAAGTAAGCCAAGAATGCTAATAAGATAAATCCGATTATAATTGCGACTAAAACAACTTGTTGGAGTCGAATGGTGTTTTTTTGAATAATAATTTGATCTTGCTGTACTTGCTGTTTTTTAGTTAAGAGTTTAATCTCGTTGATCCTCTGATCAATCTCGAAGGACGCTTGTAGGCTTAAGATCCGATCTGAAATAGAAGTGCCCTCTAGGGAATCCTTTAATTGTTCATAGTTTAAGGTGTATTGCAATGCTTCTTTGAGTCTTCCCTGACGAAGCAAAATATTTCTTCGGGTTTCATAGATATTCATCTTAAATCCTTTTCCCGCTCTTGTTGAAATAACCTCATTTAGGGCTAACGCTTCATCTGCTTTGGATAAAAAAAACTCCGCCTTTTTAAGGTCCTTCAGCTCAATATAAACGCTACTAGCCCGTGTGTAAACCCATATGATAGATGTTTTTTCATTTAAGGAATCACACAAAAAAATGCATCTAGTAAGCCGTGTAATTGCTTCGCCATACTTTCCCATTGCTTTGTAAGTATCGCCCATTTGGTAAAGAATATTCACTACTCCCTTCAAATCCTTAAATTTTGTTCGAATGGAGAGACCATTTTCAAAATGAAGAAGAGCCTCCTTATAATTTTTATCCTCTGTTAACATAATCCCTATAAGATTATCGGCACTTGCCTCTTTTTCTTTAAGAGCGTATTTCTGTGCATCTGCTAGTGTTTTTTCAATGGCTTCTTTTGCCAGATTGGATTGCTTCGTACCATAATAATTCCAGGCCATTATAAAATGAATCTTCACCTCTTCATTTCTAAAATTATTTTGCTTGCAAATCCTCAGGGCTTCGTAGCATTTCTTTAAACTCAGCTCATAGTTACCCAGCTCATTTAGCATATCAGCAATATCGATGGTCACCTTGGCGTAAGATGCCGAATCTCCTGCTTTTAAATAGAATTCATTTACATCATTTAACAATTGGAGCCCTTCAAGAAAGTTAGCTTCATGGAATAAAATGGTAGCCCTTTGATATTGTAAGTCCTTTTTTATTTCCGGAAGGGATTCCCAGACATCAAGTTTCTCGATCAACTTGATATAAAACTTTGCAATTTTAAAGTTGAACTGTTTTAAATACCATTGCGAAAGCAGAACTAATATGTCAGTGCGAAGAAATTTGTCTTGTAACTTTTGACGAATTGAATAGGATTTCATCAAATATTGAAATTCTAATATGGGTTTTGCAGTGAGGCTATAAAGGCGTGCATAACTTCTGTACAGTACCGATAAATGCAACGGATTGAGACTATCTTTTAATATTTGGTAAGAACGGTCGTACCAATATTCAGCCGAATCATATTGGCTGGAATCGCGATAGACATTTCCAATTTCCGTAAGTGCATAGCCCTCCGTACCATAAATCCCGACCATTTTGGCTTGCGCCAAGCCGGTTTTTAAAAGGTAGAGCGCCTGTTGCTTATCTCCTCTTAGGCTTTCACATATACCAGAGTAGATGTTGCTTTCTGCTAATCCTTTTGTATAGTTTTCCTTTCGAGCAAGCCTTAAAGCCTCTTGAATGGATTGATTTGCTAATTTAAAGTCAACCAATAGTTGGCGGAATGCTAATGTATTGAGTGCGTCAATCTTTTTTGTCCCACTCTGTTTAGCAACCAACCACTTCAGGCTATCTATTTCAGAAGTTTGCGCCCAAAGGCTACTTGCCGAGATAACCACCAATATGGTGGATGCAAGCCCGATTCTATTGAGTCCAATGCTCATGTGACACTTTGAAAGTAATGTAGCATTCAATATCTTAGTAAAATAACAAATTAACTTTAATAAATAATTGAACTCCCAATGTATAGTTCTCACAAAACAAGGGTACTTTGGACTGAAATATGGATCGTAAGCATTTCTAACCCGAATTTAAAGGCTTGCCCGGTAGCTCTTCCTTTGTCGAGCTCTTCGAAGATCCAATTTATTTTATGACTTCCAACACCTTCCAATATTTAAAATCTTCCACTCTTTATAACCCATAAGAATGAACAGGATTGATAAGATTAAAGTAGGTGAAATCGAAATCATTTGCATCGATTATTGTAACTTAACCCAAGACCAAATGATTGCCTTAGAAAGCGAAGCAGCCGAACTCATTCTGACGGGCAATAAAGCATTGTATGTAGTAACAGATTCAATGAAAAAAATTATGCTACTCCAAAAGTCGTTCGGCACTTTGAACACTCTGTTAGAAAATTAGGCTCCCTAATTAAAAAAATGACATTCGTTGGCCTTAATAGAGAATTCCAAGCCTTCGATACACAAGAAGAAGCAATTGCTTATTTGCTTAAGGATTAAACTCGGAACAATTTTATTATGAATCAAATTAAAAAGACTAAAGTGGATGAAAGCTAAATACTTTGTCAAACAAGAAATTCGCTCTTTTGAGACCCATGAAGAGGCGATTCAATATTTAGTAGAGCAATTATTTCAAGTAAAGAAATAGTCTATACCTTGTAAGAGAAATATGAATCGTATTCAAAAAATCAAAGTAGGAGAAAAGGAAATACTTTGTGTAGATCACTCAGATTTCAGTATTAACCAGATGATTGAACTAAGCAATGAGGTAATGCAACTAATATTGACAGAAAATAAACCAGTTTTCATCTTAACAATTTTTAATGAGCGAAATTTTGCTACTCCCAAAGTCATGCGCCATTTTGAATACGTTAACCAACACTGTTTACACCTTATTATAAAACGGGCTATCGTAGGCTTAAGTCCATTAAAAAAAATAATCTTGGCAGGGTTTAATCAGATTTTTAAAAGAGATTTCAGAGCTTTCAATACACGCGAAGAGGCCATTGAATATCTAGCCAGCGACTAATCAGTTAGCAAATTTTGATCCTCTAGATAGGAATAGTAACTGAAAACGTGCTGCCTTGTTTGGGCGCAGAAGTAAGAGCAATGGTAGCAGAAAGTTTGGCAAGCGTTTCCTTAA
>JAYVPS010000050.1:0-9305 GCA_043757225.1 Cytophagales bacterium
CAATTCCGGCAACAAATTTCTCCAATAATTCATACTGAAAGCTTGCTTGTCGATTTCTAATATTGATATCATTCGTAAATCTATCTTTCATGCCTTCGGTGGGGTAAATAATTGCTTTAACCTTTCCTTCTTCAACATCTTTTGACCAGTAGTACCTGTGGCAATCAGTCTGCTTCCTATACGCGCCTCGATCATACAAGTCAGTTCATTCTTTTCCATTTTCACTATGGTAGCTGTAAAGATAATCGCTTCACCAACAAAAGCTGGGCTTTTATGATCTATACTTAAAAAAGTTCCAACTCCTTCCTCATCATCGTCTTTTATTTCGATAAAAAATAACCGCGAAGACCATTCGAAATCTCTTGCCAGCGAAAACGTAGAGCAAACTTCATGAAGGGTGTCCCCATGAAAGGCCGCTACATCATCCTTGCCAACTACTTTCTGGTAATTCTTCTTATCACCCGGCTTAAAAATCAATTTCATATAGTCAATATTTCAATTTAGAAAATTTTCACATTTGAAAGTCAATTATCAATCAGAATTTCAAATCAATGTCGCATCTCTCAAGCCCTTTTTTATTAACCTATTCTCAATCCTCTCCGAAAGAGAGGAGGCTTATTGAGCTTAAAAGTAAACGACATTGGCTCCAAAATTTAAATAAACAATCTACACCCTCAATTAAATGGTTAAGTTTGCCAACGGTGCTACTTCTAAGCCCGAGAATTCTCCTTTCAAAAATTTATAATGCCCTGCCATTGCAATCATGGCTGCATTATCTGTGCAATATTGAAATTCAGGAATATACAAGTGCCAATTTAATATTTCAGCTACCAATTTCAACTCGCGTCTTAAGCCGGAGTTTGCGGCTACGCCACCGGCAATCGCTACTTGTTTGATGCCTGTTTGCGTGGCTGCTAATTTCAATTTACTTAAAAGCATTTGAACTAAACTACCTTGCAAACTGGCGCAGATATCGTTTAGATTTCTTTCAACGAAGTCGGGATTAACTTTCTTTTGATCTCTGAGGAAATACAAAAACGAAGTTTTGATTCCGCTAAAAGAAAAATCTAAATTCGGCATTACCGTCTCAGAAAATTTATAAGCCTTCGGGTTCCCTAGTTGTGCAAGTCGATCAATCAATGGGCCACCGGGGTAGGGCAAGCCCAGCATTTTAGCAGCCTTGTCGAACGCCTCTCCTACGGCATCATCTTTTGTCTCTCCTATCACTTTCATTTTTAAAAAATCTTCCACCAAAACAATCTGTGTATGACCACCGCTCACCGTAAGACAAAGGAAGGGAAATGTAGGTCTCGGTTCTTCAATAAAATGTGCCAGAACATGTGCTTCCATATGGTTCACCTCAATCAATGGAATACCCAATGCTAATGCCATCCCCTTAGCGAAAGATACTCCGACCAAAAGAGAGCCCATCAGGCCTGGGCCACGGGTAAATGCAATCGCCTCTAATTGGGAAGTAGAGATACCCGAAGTGGTGATTGCTTCGTTTACTACATGATAGATATTCTGCTGATGGGCGCGCGAAGCCAATTCAGGAACAACACCCCCATATTTGTGGTGTACATTTTGTGAGGCAATAACATTATTAAGTACCTTGCCATGTTGTATCACAGAGGCAGAGGTCTCATCGCATGAAGACTCAATAGCAAGCAGGATTGGACGCATTCGTTAGAAAATGAAATGGCAAGTTATTAAAAATTGGGGTTGGTTGAGGCTTAAAAGAGTTTTACTCTATGGGTCTTACCTAACGCTGATCCTTTTAGTAGTCGCCTTTTTCTTTTTACAGTTACCAGTGGTTCAAGAAGCATTGATTGGGCGCTATCTGCGCAATTTCTCGAAGGTAACTAACTTTCCGATCAAGTTCGACAAATTCCATCTCCGTTGGTACGATCAATTGGAAATTGAAGGACTTGAAATCAAGGACAGCGAAAAAAATACGCTTATCGCAATTCAAAAATTAAACATTAATTTCCGATTACGAAGTTTATTAAACAATGATGACATTAATATTGATGGCGTTGACTTAAAAGGTGCTACCGTCAATTTAAAATCCATTCAGGAAAATGATTCTTCAAAAAACCTTAACATTAATATATTCATTGATAAAATTAATGAACAATTTTCCTCCGGAGCAGGCGGTGGAAAATCTCCCAAAATAAATATCGGAGAAATTGCACTTGAAAATTCCAAATTCAGCTTTGATGAAACCGAGCTTGACTCTATTTCAAAAGGATTCGATTATCATCACTTTAAGTTAGACATAGAGGCAGACCTAAACGCTTTTAGAGTCATTGGCGATACCATTGAATTCAACCTCAACTCACTACAAGCACAAGATCAAAAGACAGGCCTAAAAGTAAACGACCTAAGTACGTTCTTTAGAATATCACAAACCGACATGGAATTTCTTGGAATGAAATTATCAGTAGGTAAGAGCTTCATCTCAGACACGATTATCTTGAATTATAAAAGCCAAAAAGACCTAAGTGATTTCAATAACAAAGTAAACATCAAGGCGTTGTTAAGGAATACAATTATTGATCCGATTGATCTCGCTCTATTCAATTCAAACAAAGCACCTTTACCCGAGCCATTAAACATTAGCGGATTAATAACAGGGAAAGTTTCACGCTTCATTTATCGTAATATGAAGGTAAAATTGGGCAAAACCTCCATTGAAGGGCAATTGCAAATGGATGGACTTCCCTCAATCGCTGAAACTTTTATTGACCTTAACTTAAAGCGTGGGTCGGTGCATATCCAAGACCTGCGCTTTCTATTCCCAGAAAATATTTTCTTTCTTCTCCAGCCGTTGAAAAATTTTACCGCTGAAGGGAAATTTACCGGCTATATCAACGACTTTGTTGCCAATGGTGATTTTGCTGGCAACTTAGGGATAATTAAATCCGACATCAACTTAAAAATTAACCAAGAACATATTGATCGTTCAACCTACAGCGGCAATCTTGAATTGTTTGATGTAAATCTTGGCAACTATTTTAACGATACGATCAATTTTCAAAAAGTAACATTAGCGGGCCAAATAAGAGGAGAAGGATTGACAGAAAGCACTGCTGACTTTTTTCTTAATGGACAGATTAAATCAATAGGTGTGCGTGGGTATAATTATACTAACATTACGACAGACGCACGGTTCACTAAGCAACTATTTATCGGCCAATTAACGATCGATGATCCTAACCTACGATTTAATGCGGCTGGCTCAATTGACCTGCGGAATGGCCAAAACTTATTGAAAGTAAAAGCCAACCTAGACACGGCATACGTTCATCGCTTAGGCTTGATCACAGACGATTTATTCATTAGCACCTACCTAGATATTGATACGAAAGGGTTCGAGCTCGATAGCGTCTTTGGCAATGCGTTGTTTAGAAATACCAAGGTAAATTATAAAACGCAATCGCTGGAAATTGATTCCTTGCATTTGATCTCAAATCATGACGGCAAACAGAGAAGCTTGGAACTAAGAAGCTCATTAGCAGATATTGAACTCAAGGGAAATTATTACTACTCTACACTTTTTACAGATTTAGCCAGGCTATTCAAAGAATTCAAGCTTAACATTAAAAACGATAAGAAGGCAATTGATGAATACTACTCGAAAAAAGATGAGCAAGTTCAAGACTACGAAGCGGCATTCAATATAAAATTGAATAATATCAATCCACTTATTGCATTGGCGGGTATTGACTTGGCCATATCTCAAAAGACGAAGATCGATGGGAAATTTATAAATGGCCTAACATCCCTTTTACAGGCCTATACTACAGTGGATACAATTTCTATCGAAGGAAAAAAAATCCACAACAGCGAAATAGAATTCTCTGGCTCCAAAGTCCGTGACAGCGTAAATGTGCTCGCCATGCTTTCAGTCAATTCAGAAAGGCAAGAATTGAGCAAAGCCTTCATCGCCAAAGACCTCTTCGCTGAAATGATCTGGGATAAAGGTCACATCGATTTTAATTTAGATGCTGATCAGGAGGGTTCAACTAATCTAATTCGATTAAAATCAGAAATTGACTTTCTTCAAGACAGCACCAAAATAAAAATACTTCCCACACGGATAAAAGCATTGGACAAGGAATGGGTAATTAGTCAAAAAAATTATGCCCTAACAAAAGGTAAGGAATGGGAAATTCATCACTTGGACATTCAAAACGGAAACGAATCCATTCTAATCGATGGCGCCATCTCTCAACTACCTGACAAAGTGCTTAATTTAGAAATAAGTAATCTTAATCTGGATATTCTCAATACTATCAGTACGGAAAGATTCAATGGCACATTAACAGGTGGAGTAAAAGCAAGGGGCTTATATAAAAATCCTTACTTTCAAAATAGCATTTCAATAGCCGGATTCACGGTAGATGATTTTTTAATTGGAGATATTAATGGCTCAAACACCTGGAACCGTGATGCTAAACAATTTGATATAGATTTTAAAATTGATCGATTAGGTCAGCGTACGGTTTCGCTTGATGGGTTTTATAATCCCGAAAAAGCTGATCCTCTCTTTATCACAGCGCAATTAGAAAAAACTAACTTGAAAATTATTGAACCATTCCTAAAAGGCATCTTCTCACAAATTGACGGAACCCTTTCGGGCAACTATAAAATCACAGGTAGTTTTAGTAAGCCATTGATCAATGGTCAAGGTACGATTGAAAATGGTAAGATGATTGTTGACTATCTAAAAACGCTTTATACGTTCAGAGGAAAGCTAGGGATGAACTCCACTCAAATCATTTTTAACGAAATCGTAATGACCGATGCCTTTAAAAATAAAGGGACATTGGATGGCTACCTTACACACAAAAACTATTCTAAATTTCGTATCTACTTGAATGCTGATTTTAAAAATTTCCAAATTCTCAATACTACCACAAAAGACAATAGTTTATTTTATGGACAAGCGTATGGCACCGGCTTACTAAATATGTTAGGCCCGTTAGAAAATATGAAAATATCCTCTACCATTCGATCAGAAAAAAACACACGAATTTTCATACCAATTACTACCGGAGAAACCGCAGAGAAAAAAGACTTTATCACATTCGTCAATTTACAAGATACTATCTCACTTAAAAAAACAGCCGATCTTAAAAAACAAAAAGGAGAGCCAACCGGCATCACGCTTGATCTAAACTTAGACATTACCCCTGATGCTTACACTGAGATAATTCGAGATATTAAATCAGGTGATATTATCAGGGGCTATGGCAGAGGAGATATCAAACTAGAAGTTGACACCAAAGGTGAGTTTAATATGTTTGGTGTCTATGAATTTGAAAAAGGCTTTTACAACTTTACGCTCTATGATTTAATTAATAAAGAATTTAGCATCAATAAAGGAAGCCGCATCACTTGGTTTGGAGATCCGTATGCAGGCATTTTAAATCTTACGGCCAGCTATCGTCAGCTTACTTCTCTCGCGCCAATTCTACCCGATCAAAGCGCAGCCAACTTACCAGAGATCAGAAGAAAATATCCGGTAGAAGTTGTGATGAAACTGGATGGCCCCATGCTAAGCCCTCAAATCAATTTTGATATTCTCGCTAAAGACCTGCCCGATAATGTTACCGGCAACGGAACGGTTGTACAACTTAAATTCGCATTCAATGCATTCAAAGCAAAGTTAGATGAACAAGAATTGAAAAAACAAGTTTTTAGTTTGATCGTGTTAAGGCGCTTCTCCCCGCCCGATGCATTTGCCACCAGCGGCTCACTTTACAATAGCGTAAGTGAATTATTCTCCAATCAACTCAGCTATTGGCTAACACAAGTAGACCCAAACCTCGAAATTGATTTAGATCTTGGATCATTAGATCAAGAAGCATTCAATACATTTCAGTTAAGATTAACGTATTCATTTTTGAACGGTCGGTTAAGGGTAACACGCGATGGCACATTCAATAACAATAACACCCAATACGCTCAATCAAGTGTTTCAAACTTACTAGGCGATTGGACTGTGGACTACCTGCTAACTGCAGATGGAAAATTTCGAGTGAAGATGTTTAATCGCACCAACTTAAATCAGATACCGAGTACTACGGGTACTCAGGCAGCCACCATCACTACAGGTGTCAGTTTGCTTTACACCCAAAGCTTCAACAATTGGCGCGACCTAATTACTTCTGCTCGCGATCGAAGAAGGAAGGAGAAAGAAAAAGAGGAAGCCAAGGAAGAAAATCAGAAGGATGGAGCCAATTAATAGAACCCAGAACTTAGCAAAATGAACCCTTGCACAGCAACCAAAATGATAGATTTACCCAAAAACAGCAGAGTTCCAATCATGTATCCATGAGTTGTATGCAATAGCCCCTTGTTGGCCGACACGAGATGGGGCTGCCAGCGGACATGCACATGCCAACGCGCACGCCCCATGCCGACCGCACGAGATTTCCCCAGGCGCGCATTGGCACATTGCCTTGCCGCACTATTGCAACCGCACATCCAAAGCAAGTCAAAGAGCCAATTCTTGCAGCCGCTCAAAACAAACAAAAAGTCGGACTGAAATAAAATTTCAGATGATTTAGTCTATTTTGTAACTTTAAACGTTGATAACTTGTTGACAAGTAGATTTATTTTAATTAAATTACTGATAATCAGATATTTTCTATGGACAAAAGTCAAAAAATAAAGTGCAAATACA
Source organism: Cytophagales bacterium (assembly GCA_043757225.1). GTDB lineage: Bacteria > Bacteroidota > Bacteroidia > Cytophagales > Cyclobacteriaceae > ELB16-189. The sequence continues at coordinate 6,695 of JAYVPS010000050.1, forward strand.
TCTTTCCAGATGACTATAACCCTCAATACGTTAATGGAGCCCAGGGAGGAATTAGTATGCAAGGGGAAATAGTTATTAATTTTTATCTAGAAAGATTAGCCCTTCCTAATTCTCAAACTTTTGATGTTACTCCAAATGGTCTGTTCGGAAATGAAATCCCATCCTTATCCGACCCAAAAGACTTGAAAGAAAGCTTCATTAGATATATACAGGGAGGCGTTGTTATGAATTATCAAGTAGCTAAAGAGATTCATCGTTGGTTAGGGGAAAATTTGACAAAACTTGAAAACGGAATTGAAAATGTTAAATAAAAAAATTTATCCACAATCAAGCCCTACTAATAATCTCGGTTTTATAGGATTGATTATTGTAGGATGTACTTCAAGCAATATCAGCCATAATATGAATGATAGTAAAGAGGTTATGGAAAGTTTAAAAGTAAAATCTTCATCAACGAGGTCTAATAAAAAAGAAGTATTCTCACTGAGTGAAATTATCATAAACAAAAAAACATTAGAGAATATTAAAAAATTGGAACCAGATTGGAACGGATACAATTCAATAGCTATTGACGATAAGGTTATAGCAAGTGCGTTTTCTTTAATAAATCAATTAGAACGTCAACCCAAGATATTTCCAACTGGAAGAGGAACATTGCAATTTGAGTTTTCAAATGATGACGACTATTTGGAGTTTGAGATTTCGACTTCAGAAAATTCATTTTTTGAACAGAAGAAAAATCAAGAATCTGAGGGACAAGTACCAATGGACAAGATAAACGAAAAGGTTAATGAGTTCTTTGCTTAATGAACAGTTCAATTCGGATGAATCATTGTATCGAGGAGTTGTAAAAGCAAATTGGGACTATGAAAAGGCAAGACCATCTTCGGCAACGTTTAAGGATTCAAATGGAATCTCGGTAGACAGAGATGGTGGAAGAAGTGAATCAGAGTGCATTGAGTTTTTGTTAGCAAAGAGAAAATGGAAAGCAATAGCTAAAGTAACTGTTCAGAATGTATTGGATGTAAATGCAATTGTTATTTACAAACCAGATGTTCGGGAAAACTTATTTCATTCAGAGATTCATGACTCAACAAGTAAGTTGACACTACCTCAGTCAAAATCGAAAAAGCTTAGAGACCTATCGACAGAAGTCTATACAGACAATCACAATAACTAAATCGCACCAATACAAAGGCCACACGGGCTGACACACAATCCAAAGTCTTTGCATCCGTCCTCAAATTCGGCTTCGGGGGCTACTGCATAAAACAAAATATTTGCGCAATGGTGGGGTTCAGTGTAAGCTATAAGTTTATATCTTCGTTCAACGTTTGGTCACGTGGGACAGTGAAGTGTTTCAAAGTCCAACCACTACGCAAACACAAACGTGTACTACAGTTTTGTGATTTTGGGGCATGGCCAAGCGAAACGCAAGGCCACCGGGCTTTGCGCTCCAATCCCTTGCCCGCTTGCGCATGGTTAAGCCATCCTTCCAAAACTGTCGTACACCCTGTATTTTCATCTCTATAAATCCATATAATTAAGTAACTTCGATTTCAAAATACCCGGATATGGATTTAACGACAATCATGAAGAAATATGCCGATCAAATTGGTGGCCAATATACCCAATATGATGATGATCACTCTATTATCATCGTGCCAGTTTCAGGCGGACGGTTTCAAACTATTCTCGGCACCATCAAGAAAAATGAATTATACAACCGACAGTTGATTACTCTTCATTCTAAAGTTTGCTCTACTACTGCCAATATAGATTACAAGATGTTGTTAGAGCAAACCGCTTTCTTTAACTACTGCCGTTTTGTAATTGATCAAAACTACCTTCAAATAGAAGCCGTAGCCTCCTTAGATAACCTCTCGGAAGGAACCATCAAAGAAATGATGCAAGAAGTAGCAAACCTTGCTGATCAATACGAAATGAAGTTGACAGGATCGGATATTCACTAATAATTAAAAATCATCATGGACTCTTTAGCTCCCAATTTTTTTGTCAAAAATATCACTGAAACAATTGAATTCTACAAACAACTTGGTTTCACAGTGGTTGCTACTGTTCCGGATCAGGGAGATTATGTGTGGGTAATGATGACTTGTGCCAGCGTTACTATCATGTTTCAGACTTTTGAAAGTTTGGGTAAAGATCTACCTGAAATAAAAAGACAAGATGGTGGCTCGCTGCTATTTTATATTAAACTTAAAAACATAAGAGTTTTTTTCGAGTCCCTTAAGTCGAAAGTAACGATCGTTAAAGGGCTGGAAAAAACCTTTTATGGCGCTACCGAATTTTCCATTCAAGACAATAATGGATACGTTTTAACATTCGCAGAAGACGAGTAGCAGATCTGCTTTAAAATTTTAAAATATCAAGTCCAAAATCCGTCTTACCTTTGCATTAATGCAAGCCGCTTTATCGTTCTCATTTAGGTGAGAGAGGAAAGTCCGGGCAACAAAGAGCACCGTACTTCCTAACGGGAAGGAGTTCAGTCTAACACCTGAATGACAGAAAGTGCCACAGAAAACAAACTACCCCGATTGGATTCGCTCCAAATAGGGAAAAGGTGAAAAGGTGGGGTAAGAGCCCACCG
>JAYVPS010000051.1:0-9300 GCA_043757225.1 Cytophagales bacterium
AATCAACCAAAATGTCAAAACCATCAAAACGATTAACCGCTGCACTCAATGATGAATACAGAAGTTTAGTGCTAAATTGTTAAAAGCGATTTCCCTGCCATAGAATGCCGGAAGATAGAATTCATTACCACCACACCAACGGCAACTTGATATCGTTCACCGAGTCTACCACTAAATCGGGCTTGAAGGCGAAGCGGCCAAGGTTTTCTTTTTTGGTGATGCCACAAGGTAGCTTTTTGTTTGGATTGCAGGATAAATAATCGAGTTATTGGTGACCGATTTGACAAGTGGATCTAGTTATTTTTTTGCTCAAATCTAGTGATGATGATGCGGGTCAAGAACTAATCTCAATTATTTTGCAAGGGTGTAGACTTTAGCTGTACAAAATCATTTTTAGTACCCTCACAAACGTGGCATTTATACTTTTCCGGTAACTGTTCAAAGGGGATGCCAGGCTCGATGCCTGAAGCTGGGTCTCCATAATTTTGATCATAGACCGTTAGACAATGGCTGCACTGAAATCGTAAAACATTTCCTTGTATTTTCTCTTCAACAGTTTTTATTTCCTCTGCCTGTTTCTTTTCTGGGTTTAGTTGCCGGAAGTACATTTTGCTTAGTTCAATCAAAATGCTTGGTATCAGTTCTTTTTTAATACCCTTTGCATAGGTGATATAAATACTGTTGGTGGGATTGAAATTTTTAGCGTATAAGATGTTGTAGTGGCTACCAGGTGATGGCCCATAGCCCTTACTTTTTTCGATTACCACAGAGGTAAAGAAAAACATTTCACGATTCGTTTTAATGGTAAAGGTGAGTCCATGGGTGCTTATATCGTGCTGATCCAGTTCTTTAACTAAAAATCGTTTCAATTCTAAAGCCTCCTCATCAATTACAGCAAGATGCCAGTTCAATTCCAGCGATGAATGCCGCTCATTAATCCCAAATTTTCCCATGAGCTTTTCCCATCGGATCTGCTCATCGGCTTTGATTCCCTTAACAAGGAACGCCTTCCACGGAATGATATTGATTTTGCTGATGTTGGTTTCTTGGCACAGCTTACAGGCCGCAGTTAAGAAATCAATAGCGTAATGGTTGTTGCGCCAGTATAGACCCAGCCAATATTGATTGTTACGCATGGAGTTAAGTCCTTCATAGTACAGTGCCCTATTTTCTGAAAATTTTAATTTTTCTAAAATTGGTTTTTGGGTAATCTTAACTCGATCATTAACCATCATCATATAAAGCTCCTCACTATTAAAAGGCTTGTAGTTTGATATAATGGCTTCAAGCGCTTTGCAAAGAATTGGTATATCTTGACTAAAGATGAGACGCGGCCAGCATTCAATCGCATTGTCCTTGCGGGGATCTCGGATATAGAGGTACCAATAATTATCCTCTTTTGAGGCAATAAAATTCAGTTCGCCTGTAAATAGTGGCACCAGACTTTGTTGTGGATCAACAATATTTATTTTTAGTCTCGGTTTGTAGCTAAACCCATCAATGATCACATTATAAGAATCTTCTTTTACCCACGGGGTTGTTTCTACGATGTTAACGGAAGCATAAGAACTTACAATATTTTGATATACAGATTGGTCACTTCCTAATTCGTAGTCGATATTAAGCGATCTGAACGCCTCCTCTAACAACAGACCGTTGGACCCATTCGCAGGAAACATAATATCTTGTCGTGAGCCAAATAAAATATAGCTATTGGAGAGACTCATTGATAACTCCATGATTTTTAGCAAATCGGAAGGAGAGATAAATCCTCCCTTTACAAAGGCTCTTATCAAATCACTCTTTTCATTTTTCTTCATTCCGCAATGTTAAAGGAACTATTTATGAATGCAACTCTATCACCACCGCTCTTTAGTCAACAATAAAACGCTTTACCAAATATCGCTATTGTTTTCGGTGCCGTGGCATTTTAAATTTTAACTTCTTGTTCACTTAGCAGATATTGAATTTCCGGCTTGCAACTTCCACAGCCTAAACCAGCGCCAGAGCGTTGGCAAAGATCATCCAGCGTTTGGCAACCGCGTTCAATATATTGCAGAAGGTTGCCTTGCCCAACTTGGTTACAAGAACAAACCAATTTCCCCAACATTGGCTCTACTGTTTTGCCAGAGCGAAGTAATTGAATCCGCTTCTCCGATAATTCAATTTTATTTTCAATTAGGAATTTGAACTCAGCAAATTCACCCTTGTCGCCAATTAAGATGGCACCCACCAATCGGTCGTCTTTAATAATGCACTTTTTATAGTACCGTTTTGATTTATCGATAAACAAAATTTCATCGAAGCTTGTGTCGTTGGTGGGGACTTCAGAAAGCCCGACAGAACAAAGATCAAATCCCGAGAGTTTGAGAATGTTCATCAGCACCGATCCATTGTATGTGCTTTGCAGATCGCCTGCCATAAAACGGGCCAGTACATCTGCTTGCTTTTCGGCTGCTACCGTAATGCCATATAGCTTACCTTTATGCTCTGCAATTTCGCCCATAGCAAAAATAGCCGGGTCATTAGTTTGCATATAATCGTTTACAATAATTCCTCGGGCAGATTCCAACCCCGCCTCTAATGCAAATTCAATGTTTGGCAATGTACCAACAGCATAAACCATAGCATCTGCGAGTAAGACCTTGCCGCTCTTGAGTGTTGCTCGCAGGGCGCCCCCTTCAGACGGCTCTACCGTCTGCAATTGATCGTTCATGTAAACGGTAATATTCCTTTCTTCAATAAAATCTAAGAGCAATTCTCCTGCTAAGTTGTCGATTTGCCGCTCCATTAAGCGGCTAGTAAGTTGAAGAATGGAAACACGTATGTTGATTTCACTTAGCGAGGCAGCAAGTTCCAGCCCCAATAGACCTCCGCCAACAATAAGCACGTGGCCATTTGGATTTAAATATTCTTTCAGTCGATCGGCATCGTGACGCGTGCGCATGGTAAAAACACCTGGCAGATGGATCGGTGCGTCTTTTGGAAGGTTGGCACGTGTGCCCGTGGCAAGGATTAGCTTATCATAAAAATGTTTATTGCCCTTTCTATCGAGTACATATTTTTCCTCTCGATCAATCGTTGTTAGTTCGTTTTCACAATGTACCGCTACATCCAAAGCCTCTAGTTCACCTTGACGAAATTTTTGAAGATTCTCCCAAGTGAGAGAATCGTTCACATAATCTGGAAGCAACACGCGATTGTAGAAGGGATATTTTTCCTTGGAAAAAACTTCAATCGTATCAACGGTATTGAGCTGTCGGTACGTGCAAAGAAACCGATAACAAGCGGCTCCCGCCCCCACCACAATTATTTTCTCGGAGGGCTTTACGTATTTTTTGACTTCAACTGCTGAGAATTTAAAATCGGGCTCTTTAGAAATTGGATCAACCAATGTGCTCGTCAGATTATTGCTCCGAGCTGAATCTTCGTTCAAGATTTTTCCCCAGTGCATGGGCAAAAAAATAACCCCTTTCTTTACTTCATCAGTCAACCGAGCCCCCACCCGCACGGTGCCACGGTGATTTTGCAAAACCACAATGTCTCCTTCTTTAATGTTTCGTAAAGTGGCATCTACCGGATTCATCTCAACAAAGGGCTTGCTGGTATGCTGCAAGAGCTTGTTCACCTTTCCTGTCTTCGTCATCGTGTGCCATTGATCGCGAATTCTTCCGGTAGTTAGTATCAATGGAAAATCTTTCGAAAGAGGCTCCGAATTATTTTTTGGATTTTCCAGCGGAAAGAATTTCGCTTTTCGTGAAGGCGTATAAAATGAATGATCGGTAAACAACCGTGCAGTACCCGCATGAGAAATATGTGGCACAGGCCATTGAAAGCTTCCCTCCTCTTTCAATCGGGCATACGAGAGTCCGGCAATATCAATGTTAGTGCCTTGCGTGAGCGCTGCATGTTCTGCATAAATTTCGCTTGCAGAAGGATAGTCGAAACCGGAAAAGCCCATGGCTTTTGCAAACCTGCATAGAATTTCACTATCAGGTAGTGCCTCGCCCGGTGGATCGATCACTTTGCTCAAATGACTAATCCTTCGATCAGAATTTGTCATCGTTCCTTCCTTTTCAAAATGTCCTGCTGCAGGCAGAATCAAATCGGCAAAAGCCAGCGTATCCGACTTATCGGAGATATCTTGAACAACTACAAAGCGTGCTTTTTTTAATGCGGCCTCTACCCGTTTTGCATCAGGCAAGCTTACCGAAGGATTAGTGCAGACAATCCAAATTGCTTTTAGTTCATCTCGCTCAATGGCTTCTATCATTTCCGTAGCAGTAAGGCCAGGCTTATCCGAAATAGTTGTACCACCCCAAAACCTCTCAACTTCTTTTCGGTGCTGATCGTTGGCAATGTTTCGGTGAGCCGCCAACATCGTAGAAAGCCCACCCACTTCGCGCCCACCCATTGCGTTGGGCTGCCCTGTGAGTGAGAAGGGTCCTGAACCTGGCTTACCAATGTGGCCGGTGATCAGGTTGAGGCTTATCAACGCAAAATTTTTGTTCACACCAATTACACTTTGATTGAGGCCCATCGCCCAGAGAGTCAAAAAGCCTTGCGACTCTGCGATATAACTTGCTGCGAGACGAATGTCATTCTCTTGCACATCGCATGCTGCGGACGCCTCTTGCAAACTGATTCTAAAAACAGAATCGCGGTATTTTTCAAAGTCTTCGGTATGATGATTTATAAAATCATCATCGATTTGGCCATTTTCAATCAACACTCTTGCTATTGCGTGATAAAGATAAATATCCGTGCCTGGGGTAATTTGCAAATGAAGATCGGCCAATGAGCAACTTTGCGTTCTTCGTGGGTCAACCACAATTACTTTTACGTTCGGATTTTTCTTCTTGTGTTCTTCTATTCTGCGGAACAAGATTGGGTGACACCAGGCAGGATTGGCTCCGGCAATTAAAAGGCAATCGCTCAACTCAATGTCATCATACGATATGGGTACTGCATCTTCACCTAGCATGCGGGCGTAACCCGCTACTGCACTGCTCATGCACAAGCGAGAGTTGGTGTCGATATTGTTGGTACCAATAAATCCTTTCACTAACTTATTGGCCACATAATATTCTTCTGTGAGGCATTGGCCTGAAACATAAAACCCAACTGCGTTGGGGCCATATTTTTTTATAACGGATTGAAAGACGGCAGCAGCGCGGTCTATGGCTGTAGTCCAACTGACACGTTCCAAGGGATGAGCTTTGCTCCAGCGCATTTGCGGAAACAGCAAGCGATCACTTTTATCCTGCATAGAATAATGCAAACTCATGCCTTTAGAGCAAAGCATTCCCTTGTTAACGGGATGATCTTTGTCGCCCTCAACAGAAAGATTTCCCCTCCGGTCTTTCGTCACTACCATGCCACAACCTACTCCACAATATGAACAAGTGGTTTTAAAGCGGCCTTCCTGATCTTTCATTTCAATAGGGGCAAATTAAAAATTATACAACTATTTCTTCTTCGTAGAAATCTGATTTCTCTACCACGACTTTCTCTACTAACAAACTCAACAGCCGGTCGCGGATAATTTTATATTCATCTAAGTTCACCGTTTCTCTTTTGTCGCGAGGCCGGGGCAAATGAACGTCTTCTATTTCGCGAATGGTAGCCGCGGGTCCATTGTTCATCACCACAATTCGATCGGAAAGAAAAATGGCCTCCTCTATATCGTGTGTTACGAGGATAATTGTTTTAGATCGTTTGGTGAGGTTCCACATTTTCAACAATTCAATATGCAAAGAAGATTTCGTGAGCGCATCGAGCGCCCCAAACGGCTCGTCCAATAAAAGCACTTCGGGGTCAATAGCAAACGCGCGGGCAATGGCGACTCTTTGTTTCATCCCGCCTGACAATTGTTTAGGGTATTTCTCCCGATGATCCCACAGGGTTACCATCTTCAGATACTTTTCTACCAGTTCATTTTTTTCGGCTTTGGTTTTATCTTTTACTGCCGCATCAACTGCTTCAAATATATTTTCATAAACTGTAAGCCAGGGCAGTAATGAGTAGTTTTGAAAAACCATTCCACGATCTGGCCCCGGTCCTTGAATCATTTTATCTTTGAGCAACACCTGGCCTTTGGAAGGAAGCAACATGCCTGCTATCGCATTGAGGATAGTTGATTTACCACAACCCGAATGACCTATGATGGAGATGATCTGACCTTTTTCAATTTCAAGATTAATGTCCTTTACTGCCACAAACTTTCCTTTCAATGTGCGAAAGGATATTTCAAGGTTTTCAATTTTTAAATAGCTCATTTGTTAAATGATTAAGTGGCAATTAACTCGCATATGTAACTTTCTTTTCGAGATAGGAAAAGCCTTTGTCTAACAGCAGGCCAATCAAGCCAATGATCAGTATGGCTGATATCACTTTCTCCAGGCTTAGCGCATTCCAACTATCCCACACAAAAAAACCAATGCCCGCTCCACCAGAAAGCATCTCCCCTGCCACGATTACCAGCCACGCTACACTGATGCTCAAACGCAAGCCCGTAATGATGTGCGGCAGGCTGAAGGGTATCAACACTTTGGTAATATACTTCCATCTTGAAAAACCAAAAACTTTGGCCACGTTTTTATGGTCATCAGGAATGGAAGCAACACCGAAAGCGGTATTGATTAATGTTGGCCATAGAGAGGTGACCGTGATAATGAAGATCGTTGCCTGGCTTGCTGATTCAAATACCACAAGCCCAATTGGAAACCAAGCCAGTGGTGAAACTGGCTTGAGAATCTGAACAATGGGGTAGAAAATTTTTCTGCCTACAGCACTTACGCCCATCACCAATCCGATTGGTATAGCAATGGATGAACCGATCAGAAAACCAACGAATACTCTTGTAAGCGAATTCAACAACTGAAGTCCAATACCTTTATCATTAGGGCCGTTGTTATAAAATGGATTGCTAACAAGTTCCCAGAAAACTTTCATCGTTGGCAAAGGTCCGGGCAGTCCTTCTTTCGACAACGAAATCAGATACCACACCCCAAGCAAAAATGCAAAACCCAACAGGCCACTAAAGATGCTTGCAAGCAAATTCTTTAATTTCAAGAAAGGGATCTTAGGATTTTCTGTTGAAAATAAATTTCGCCCGTAAGTAAACCAACTTGAAAGTGAGAGCGTAAGCGTGTCAGTCTTTTTCATCAACCTATTGATTTATGTTACTAACCGTTTTCACATACTCAGCTGGATTTGCAGGATCAAACTTGATTTTGTCTAGCTCAATAGCAAATGGTTTCATATCGTCATCAGGAATTTTTATTTTCATACTTGTAGCCACTTCTTTATACAGATCCTGAAGAATTATTTTATCAGCAATCGCTTTGTAGTCTGGTGCTTCTTTCAGGTAGTTGAAGCGCAGGTATTGAGCCATAAACCAAATCGCGTGCGCCTTCCTAGGGAAGTTGGTTTCTCCATTCCTATGAAATAGCATGTAGTCGTCAGTATATATTTCTGTCCCTTGATTGCAGCCCAAATTGTAATCACCCATAAGTCGGGCTTCAATTACATCGGCCGGGGCATTTACATAAGGTGTTTTTCCAATAATCTCAGCAGCTTTCTTTCTGTTGGCACGGTTGTCAAGCCACTTGCACGCTTCCATCACGGCCTTCATCACGTTCTTCAGATCTTCTCTTCTTTGCTCACTGAATTTTTTATTCACCACAAGCGCCTTCTCTGGATGATGTTTCCAAATGTCCTGCGAAGCTATCTCGGTAAAACCAACTCCTTGTTTTACAGCAACTCCATTCCATGGCTCGCCCACGCAATAGCCATCCATGTTTCCAACTTTCATGTTGGCCACCATTTGTGGTGGTGGAATAGTGATGATCTTAGCGGTCTTTTGGCTAACGCCTGCTGCGGCTAACCAATTTCTCAACCAGATGTCATGTGTGCCTCCGGGAAAAGTCATTGCAAAAGTTATTTCCTTTTCCGCTTTTAACTTCGCAGCCACAACACCTGCTACTTTATTAGTTTGCTTGAAACCCACTTTACCACAAAATTCTTTTGAAAGGGTAATGGCCTGCCCGTTGTTGCTGAGCACCATGGCAATGCGCATCTCTGATCCTTCTTTACCACCCACTCCTGTGTAAACAGAAAAGGGCATACTGAACAAGCAATGGGCACCGTCCAATTCGCCTGTTAGAATTTTATCGCGCACGTTAGCCCAGGAAGATTCTTTGGAGATTTCTACGTTCACCCCATACTTTTCGAACAGCCCCAACTCTTTTGCCATTACAATTGGTGCGCAATCTGTAAGTGGAATAAATCCCAATCGGATCACTTCTTTTTCAGCTACGCCCCTATTTATAGGGGCTGTTGATGAAAGTAATAGCAAGAACACAGGAGCAAAAACAAAGGCTAGAATTGATCTTAGTATTTTCATGGTGGTAGATTTATATTATTTAATAATCAGTTCAGCAGGTTTGATCGAGATCATGAAGTAAGCCCATGTGGATACATCGGCTGCTCGTTTTATATTTTTGACTTGCGGTAAAGCCAAAGTAGAGGTGGAAAAAAAAGTAGAATATCCGCCTTCTATGTTAATGGCTTTGGTCAATGAATAGTTAACCACAAAATCAACTTCTGAGCCAAGCGATTTCGTTAGCTCATTGCCATCTTGACCAATTACAGCATTCGGCAATTCAAACTGGTGTGCGTCTAGTGAAAGTAACAAATTATCTTTTGCTTTGTATTTTGCTTTGAGGTAAAAATCCTGAAGCCCGTTGAATCCAAATCCATCCGCTACGTAGAAGTAGTCCATAAGACCCCAAAACTTGTGCGGGGTACCATAGAGCGGATCGAACCGTTTATATTTTGTTGCGGGATCAGAACCATTGTTGCCAGAGGTTAAGTCAACCCCAGGGCCTATGCTGAATTTGCGGGTTACCGAGTATGAAGTAGCTAACGAAAAAAAGTATTCATCTAACGAAGTGCCTTCCCGAAATTGTCCGCCCTGATAAAATCCGCTTAGCGCAAAGCCCAATTTACGGAAAGCCGTGCCAAATAAGTTCCCTCCAATGGTATAGCGACTCCATGAACCCGCTTCATAGATAGGCGTAGTTTTATTAACATCAGTCTCTGCAAAATGAAACTTGCTGAAGTCATCTTTGAAAGCGAGAAAAGTAGCATTTCCGAAATAAAGTTTCTTGGCTACATATAAAAACTGCATTGACTTATACTGGGCACCGATTCCCCCAGTTCCCGCTGAGTACCCAGTAGGGACTCCATTATAAATAGTGTTAGATTTTCTTTCAGTATTTTGATTGTATGCTGCAC
>JAYVPS010000052.1:0-9231 GCA_043757225.1 Cytophagales bacterium
TAATAAAGGTTGAGTTAAATCTACTGCTTGTCTTACGGCCTGCTCAAGTAACATAGAGCTCGCTTCTTGCACATAATAGGTTCCGGCATGGAGCAATGGGTCGAGCGTAAAGGACGGGCGTTCATTTAGAAAAAATCCAAACGCAGTCCAGGGAATTCTGGTATTGCCTTGCTGCAAGTGGGTCGGTTTAGTTGGATTCTCACGGATACTAACACGCACCGATGGGTTTTGATGCACCTCAACAAATTTTCCCCAATCAGGTATAGTGTTTTTAATTCTTGATAGAAATAGATCGGGTAATGACATTTAGAAATTTAGTATTACCGGTTTCAAATTCATTCTGTTTGAAATTAATATCCGAAGGTAGGAATTTGTTTTAGTAGAGGGAAATGGATTTGCTTAATCCATCCTTGCTTAACCCGTCATTGCGAGGCTTCTAGTGTCGGCATGACGGTGGAGACAGCCGTGGCAATCTTCTCTTCGTAGGTGCTAAGGTGCTACGAATGGGAGATTGCTTCATCCTCACGCGCGCTCTACGCTTTATTCGCAATGACGAGTAGAGCGAAGCCGGTCTCACCCAGCCCGTCATTGCAAGGCTGCTAGCGGTGGCATGAGTGCAGGAGACAGCTGCGGCAATCTTCTCTTCGTAGGTGCTACGAACAGGAGATTACGTCATCCTCACGCGCGCTCTACGCTTCATTCGCAATGACGTTTAAATAGTGCTACGAACGGGAGATTGCTTCTCCCGCCTTAAGGCGGGAGAAGCAATGATGAGTAGAGCGAAGCCGATCTCACCTAACCCGTCATTGGTATACTTACCTTTTCCAATTCTCAATTTCTATCCCTCGAATTGGTTCAAAGTGTTTTTCGTTATTAGTTATTAAAGTCAAGCCATTTTCCATGGCTACTCCGGCAATCAGAATGTCAGAAGTTCCAATGGTAATTCCCTGTTGCCTAAGATCAGCATAGATCTCGCTGGCTATTTTAGCTGACTCCTCAGAGATATGAATGAGGTTATTGTTCTTTATAAATTCTTCAAAATCATGAATCTTCTTCTCTGCTTTTTTGAATTTTAGACCTCCCAAAATCTCGTAGTAGGTAACTATAGAGGTATTAATCTGATCAAACTCTTTTAGGTATTCGTTAAATCGTTGGATTACTTTCTCATCCCCTTTGAAGTAGAAGGATAAGATGTCAGTATCAATAAGAGCTTCCGTCACGGGTTAACTAATTTGCCGGTCTCCAGCTCTATTAGCGTGCAATTTTTCTGTCAGATTGTTGAACGTATCATCATCTAAATCTTTCCAAGTCCCGGCTAATTTTATGGTCTTGTCTTTTGCGTTGAATTGATTTTCAATTTTGCTCAATAGATTAGTTATTTCGGTCAGTTTGTCCATTGATAACTGCTGAATCTTTCTTATCAGGTTATTTCTTAGTCGATTCTTTACATTCATAAAACAAAAGTACAAAATAGTCCCAATTCTTAGAGATCAACTAGAGATTATCACTCGCGCTATGCTGCTTGCGAGTGGGGGTGCTACGAATGGGAGATTGCTTCATCCTCACGCTCGCTCTACGCTTCATTCGCAATGACGAGTGAACCCGTCATTGCGAGGCCGCTAGCGTGGGCATGAGTGTAGGAGACAGCCGTGGCAATCTCCTCTTCGTAGTTGCTTCGATGAGAGATTGCTTCGCGCTTATCTTGCTTGTGAGTATGCGCTCGCAATGACGGTTTTACTCCACCACCATCACCTTCTTCACCACACCCTTATCACCATAGCCAACTTTCACCAAATACATCCCCCCGATAATTTTTTCCAACGACACCGAGACCTTCCATTTTCCTTGGGGGATGGTAGAAGATATCAACGTTTTGCCCATCATATCAAAAAGGTAAACAGGCACATCTTCTTTTGCTTTCTCGGGCAGAGCGAGGGTGAATTCTTTAGAGGCAGGGTTAGGGTATACTGATACCTCTGTTACAGTTGGTTCATTTGAATCAATGATAGGCTCATCATTACTGGCTATCCTGCCTCCAGCACATTGAATGGAAGCAGGAGGGATTATGTAGGATAAATTGGTGGAGCAATGTCCACTTCCAGTATTGGTTATATCAACTTGAATTAGTACAGTATAAGTTCCCGCCTCATAGGTTGTGATTGATTGGGAGTTGCTAGTATTCCATGTCCAGGTCGTATTGCTAACTAGGGCTGAAGAAATACCTGTGTTAGCAGTTAAGATTTGAGAACCATCCACGCACAAAACTCCACTAGACGTAATACTTGCAGGGAAAAGGACAGTAAAATTTTGACTGGTTGATGCTGGATTATAATTGTTATTCCCCTCAGATATTGCCGTAATTAAGGAAGTTCCATTACCATTTATATACAAGGTATTTACGTTAACGGGAACAATTGCCACATAGCCATTGGTGCTCTCAAAAGTGACTGGTAAGCCAATGCTTGAAGTAGCCGTCAAGAGGAAAGGATCATCTCCGCAGTTTTTGGTAGGCAATGGATTAAATGTGATGGTCTGGTTTGCCTTTTGAATGGTGAGTTGTTGATTAACAGGTTGTGCAGGATTGTAATTAATGTTCCCTGGCTGGGTCGCATAAATGCTTATTCTGCCAGCATTATTTATGGTAACTACATTGCCAGAGATTGTGATTTCATTAGATGTGCTAAAATTCACGGGCAGCCCCGAGCTAGAGGTTGCCGCCAATTGGAACGGAGCATCCCCGTATGTTTTTATTGGCAGTGAACCGAAGGTGATCGTTTGGTCAGCTTTTTTGATTTGGTAATCGAAGGATATTGAAGCTCCGTTATAATTTGCATCTGCCGCCAAGTTGACAGTCAACGTTATGTAACCTGCCCCGGTTGCAATTAAGTTATTAGTAATCGTTGTGACATCTGGTTCTGCCGGAATGCACCCTTTGATTTTGAGATAGTTAATTAAATGCTCATTTTAGCAACCGTACACTTATGGTTAAAATTTATCTGACCTAAATAATAATAATAATCATGAAAGGAGTTTTACTAAAATTTTCTCCGGGTTCGATTTTATCAATTACAACAGTCATTGGTTACGGGCAACAATTGGCGAAATCTAACTTGTCACTCCAAAGAACGGATTCTCTTTTTTTTGCGGGAGATTATAAATCAGCCAGAGATATGTACAGTATTATAATTAAAGATACTTCAAAGAATGCCGTTGCTTGGGCACGATATGGGATGAGTAATTTGAATTTAAAAAAGTATGAGGAGGCATTACGATTATTTGAAAAGGCTCTGTCTTTTCACCTTCCAACCCCCGTTCGGATGAATACCTATGCTTCACTTGCCAGAGTTCTTTCGGTAAAGAATGATAAGACGAAAGCACTAATAAATCTCGATAGTGCGATATCGTTAGGGTACAGCAATTTAGGCTTCTTGGATACACATGAAGATTTTAATAACGTTCGAAATGAAACTAAATTTAAAGAGTTACGACAAAAAGTATATTCAACTATTTTTCCTTGCATGGCAAATCCCAAAGTGCGTGAGTTTGATTTTTGGATTGGTGATTGGGATGTGTATGTAACCGGTACTAAGACTTATGCTGGTCATAATAAAATTGAAATGATTGCTGGCGGTTGTGCGTTGTTAGAGAACTGGGATTCGAATGCGAGCACAGGGAAAAGCTTGAATTTTATTGACCCGTTGACCGGAAAGTGGAGACAAACGTGGGTTGGCTCTTACGCTGTCGGTATTCAGGATTTTGTTGAAGGTGAGTACAAAGACGGAGAGATGCGGTTTGTTTTTGAAACAACCGATGCTCAACGCAATAAAATCATAGGGCGATTTATTTTTTATAATGAGAAGCCCACCCAGGTGCGGCAATTTAATGAGGCCTCTTCAGATGGTGGCAAGACATGGGTTACCAGTTATGATTATACCTATATCAGAAAGAAATGATTTCTTATAGTTTCCAGATTGGATAGATCTTCTGCCTAAGAGTACGATTCCTTAACTAGTGTATCTCCTTCATCTTCGAAGCTTTCAATTTCTTATTTAGTACTAGAAGATCGGTTGCCTTAAGATCATTCCACTTTTTTAAAATACCATCAACCGATGGTAGCACTTGGTTGGCACTTGCTACTCCTTGTGATGTGGGTGTCATATCAGTCTCTTGCAAAATACCAAAGACACTTTCGAGTTGGTTGTTTATCAACTTCAAGCTTGGTTCGTTACCGCGGGCAGATCCTGCAATGGCCAAAATCTTTTTATCAACTTGCTTAAGTTCTTCTACTACCTCGCTTTTTGCACTATCGACAGCTTCCTTTAATTGTTTCTGAATTCGATCTACATCCTCTAGACTATTCAAAAGCTTTTCTCTCCCTTCATAACATTGCAAAGAGAGATCGTGTTGCGTTTTCAAATCTTCGCTTGATGTTTTCACACGAGGATCCATTTTTACGGTGAGCGTTTGGGAATAAGTCTGATTATTCACAGTAAGCTTTACTATATAATTTCCGGGCATTACCCATGGCGAAGTAGACGATGGAGCTGTATTCTTATAGGTTGCCGAGATCGGATAAGAGGGGCGCTCGTTGAGCGGGGTATAATGCAAATCCCATACAAAGCGATGAACTCCCTTTTCTCCAGATAAAATTTGTTGTGGCCGAATCCAATAATGTGGAATATTTACGGCAGGAATTTCATAAGGCTTATCGGCACTGGTAAATTTTCGAACTACTTTCCCTTGTGAGTCAGTGATTTCTAATGACACTATTCCCGTTGCGTTGTCTTTCAAATAATAATCAATCATGGCGCCATCGGGTGGATTTTCTCCTGCCGCTTCTTCTTGCGGAACGGGTGTGTCGGGATATTGATTCCACCGAACACGGTAAGCTTGCTGCGGCTGAAACAACCACGATTCTTTTGTATCAATACCTGTAATCAGTTGTCGGAGTGATGTGATATTATCTAAAATCCAAAATGAACGACCATGAGTACCAACAACAATATCATCATCTTTAATCACCAGATCGCGTATGGAAGTGGCGGGCATTTTCAATCGCAATGATTGCCAATGGTCACCATCATCAAAGGAAACGTACACGGCTGTTTCTGATCCTGCAAAGAGAAGGCCTTTGCGTTTTGGATCTTCCTTCACCGTATTAATGGGGTCATTAGGTAAACCAGTTACAATTTCTTTCCAGGTAGCGCCACCATCGGTAGTTTTAAAAATGTGTGGCTTCATATCATCCAACCGAATGGCGTTAACAGCTGCATAGGCTGAATTGGCATCAAAGTGACTGGCTTCCATAATGGATACTTTGCTCCACGATTTTAATCCTGTAGGGGTTACATTGTTCCAATTTTTGCCACCATCTTTTGTAATGTGCATTAATCCATCATCTGTACCGGCCCAAATTAAATTGATAGCCAACGGTGATGGAGCGATGGTATATATTACCCCGCGTCTCCGCATTGTTTTCATTTCTTCGGTACGATAAACACCAATATTTTCTGGCACATCCCATGTTTCTCTTGACAAGTCAGGGCTAATGATGTCCCAAGACATACCACCATTTGTTGTTTTGAATAATACGTTGCCCGCATAGTATAATGTCTTTGGATCAATGGGTGAAAAGAGTACCGGAGCAGTGCGAATAAATCTATATTTCCCGCTGCGCACAGCTTCGGGTGAAATGTTTTGCGTCTGGCCGGTGCGCTTGTCGTGCTTTGTGATTTTCCCTCCATAGATAATATTCGGGTCCAATGGATCGGCAGCTACATAACCGTATTCTTCGACTCCTACCGGATGCCATTCGCGATAACTGATACTTCCGTCATTGCTGCGACTGGCAATACCGACAGAACCGCTCTCTTGTTGCCCACCATAAACAGTGTAGGGGAAGGCGTTATCGGTACTCACATGATAAAACTGTGCTGTAGGCTGGTTATACCAAGAGCTGAATGTTTGACCACCATTTACCGTGATGATTGCACCTTGATCACTGGCGATTAAAATAATATCAGTATTGTCGGGGTTAATCCAAATGCGATGATAATCATCACCACCAGGTGCACCTCGAAAGGCAGACCATGTTTTTGCCCCATCAGTAGATTTCCATGTTACTACATTGGCACTATAAAGCACATCGGGATTTTTAGGATCAACTTTTACTTCGGCAAAATCACTGCCACGGCTCCAGAGTCGATCATCTGGATTTGTCATCGTCCATGACTCGCCCGCATTGTCTGAACGATAGATGCCACCATAGTCTCCGGCATCAACTGTTGCATATAATCGATTTGGATTGCTTGGCGCAACGCAAAATCCGATGCGACCTAATCCTTGTTCAACAGTAGGAAGCCCTTTAGTTAATTTTTTCCACATGTTGCCGCCATCAGATGATTTGAAGAGCCCGCTTTCAGCTCCTTGCCAAGCACCATTCTCCCATGGGCCTTGGCGCGCTGCCCATAAATCGGCATATAGAATATCAGAATTTTTCGGATCGAAGACAACCTGGATTGCACCTGTGTTTTCATCTTTGTATAAAACACGTTCCCAGTTCTTTCCTCCGTCTTTGGTTCTGTAAACACCGCGTTCAGAATTTGGTCCGTACGGGTGGCCAAGTACTGCTACGAACACACGATTTTCATTGGTGGGATCGATGATGATACTTCCAATTTGTTGGCCGTCATTTAAGCCGGTATTGATCCATGTCTTTCCGGCATCAGTAGATTTATAAACGCCATTGCCTATGCCTAAGTCTGGCCGTTGAATACCTTCACCACTGGCTACATAAATAGTGTTAGGATTGGATGGAGCAACGGCTACATCGCCTACGGAGCCAGTCGGTTGATCATCAAAAATAGGAGACCAGGTTCTTCCATAGTCGATTGTCTTCCAGACCCCACCATTGTTCACCCCAATATAAAATACATTGGGCTGCTGTGGCACGCCCACGGCTCCAACGGTGCGACCGCCACGATGGGGCCCAATCATCCGCCATTTGAGATTATTGAATAGCGAAGGATTGTAGGGCTGTGCGATCGAAGCGAGGGAATTGATCAATATCGAAACAACAACGGTGGCAAACAGTTTTTTCATAAGATTTATTAATAAGTGACATGAAGATATGGCTTTGCTGATATGGATTCAACTAGATGAGAATAAAGTTGATGAATGGTTGGCAATCGTGTTATTGTTTTTAACAACCAACTGAAACAGATTTTACCGAATCAGCTTAATCTGCTGAGCAAATGATTCGAAAGAATCAACTTATTACTGACATATTCCTTTTTTTAATTTCTAGCTAAACACTGCGTTTCATTTTTTACTTTTTGTATGTTTTGCTACGTTGCAGCAAAGGCAATGTTCCCTTCGGCAATTTCGACTTTAAGGTATAAACGCGTGCTTTCAGGTTATCATAAGGAAGTGGTTTGTCAAGGGTATTCGAATTAATTCATTTTTCTAATTGAACTAAAAACATAATAAAGCAGAAACAAGCTTCTAGTGACGTTCATTATTGTTAGCTTTAAGTAACTTTTTGTTTTGTAGCGACTTATATTTTGTAATTCTAAAATATCATGTACCTCAAATCAATTTTTAATCAGCACGAGTTGACTGGCATATTGGATGCCTGTAAGCCGGATAATGATTTGGTTTTTATTGCTGTTGCAGAAAAATCCAAAGACCAACTCCCTGTAATAATGGAACAATTTAATGACCGTAAGATTCAATTTTATGGTGCTATTTTTCCATCCTTAATTTTGAACGGAACTCGCCAACCGGATGGTTTTTTGATTAATATAGGTAAGCTCACAATTAAACCATTGCTCATTCAAAACATGAGTCAATTCAGAAAAGAATTATTGCAACCGTTAGAAGATTTATCAACTTCAACATCGTTGTCGATAATGATACTTACGGATGGTCTGGCTGCAAATATTGGGAATCTCCTCTCTGGTATTTATGATGTTTTTGGAAATAGACGTAAATATTTTGGTGGTGGCGCAGGCTCCATGTCCCTTAAGCCAATACCGTGCATATTTACAAATGAGGGCATTTTTCAAGATGCTGCAGTCATTTCCCAAGTCAGTTTTGTTTTTAATTTAGGAATTCGTCATGGATGGAAGAACATAGAGGGGCCGTTTGTAGCAACTAAGACCACACAGAACATTATTCAAGAACTGAATTGGCAATCAGCAACAGATATTTATAAAAAATATGTTGAAGTACATTCTGGGCAGAAATTGAATATTGATAACTTCTTCTCCATCTCTAAGGGATATCCCTTTGGCATGTTTAAAGAAGAGGGTGAAGCAATTGTTCGCGATCCCATTGCCATGACAGAAAGTGGAAATCTGATTTGTGTTGGCGGAATACCACAAAATTCAGTACTGGGAATTTTAAAAGGAGAGAAATCAAATTTGATTACGGCAGCACAAGAAGCCGCCACCATTTCTATGCAGCAAAACACACAAGATATATTTTCATGCTTTGTGATTGATTGCATTAGCAGGGTTCTTTTTTTGGGTGATGCCTTTGATGAAGAACTTTCGGCCATCACAAATGTGATAAAAAGTAGAAATAAAGCAGTTGATGTAGAAGGTGTACTCTCCATTGGGGAAATAGGGTCTTCTGAGTCAGGTTATCTTGAATTGTATAATAAAACAGTAGTAGTGAATACGTATTATGCAAAATGAAGAAAGCGGTATACTGGCCGACATCATGTTTTTGTATGAGTTGTCGAGCAACACTGGTCAATCGTTAGACACATTTCAAAACTGTGATGTATTTCTAAAAACCATCGTTTCTCACAAGAGTCTTACGCATGCTTACCTATATTTTCATATAAGTCAGCTTGGGTTCCCGGTAGGGACTACTGCAGATTCATTAGTGATGTTTCATGGAATTCCTGGACATTCACCGTTAAAATCTGAATATTCAAACCAAGAATCATTTCTTCAACCCTTCACTACCCAAGAATATTACACCGTATCAGATCACAATGAAGAACTTGCCAAACTTGGGCCAGGTACAATTTCAATTGTCAGCATGCCTAATGTTGGAATACTCATACTCCATTCCAGTATGGTGAACGACAAAAAAATATCAGGTTACCGGTTAACACAACTTTCACGAGCGTGTATTCAATTTAAAAATTCTATCGAAGGATGCCTTGCACATCAGCAACTTAAAGAAGAAATGATTGAAAGAAAGCGGAACGGTCAAATT
>JAYVPS010000053.1:0-9225 GCA_043757225.1 Cytophagales bacterium
TGAACTTATTTGGAGTTATCCATATTTCAACATCTTGTTTGTAAAAACATCCATTTAGTCTATTCCTGTTTACTCCCCAGCTTTTGAATGTGATCCAAAAGATGCCGAACGCTTCTGTCCGGCATCAATCTAAACAAATACATAGAGGATAATCTCATCCTTACTATTGCAACCGTTGCTAAAAGTGAAATCAAGTTTCGGAAATCTTATACAAGAGGAATCAATTTGCCCCGTCAGTTTGAGCGAAATTTAATGTATAGATCGCGATGCGTTTGCCTAGGTTTAAACCCTCTTTACAATCAGACCGATAGTGAATGGCACCATACAATCTTGAGTTCGATGCTTCGTCAGCCATGGCATTAAAATCTGTAGAGTTTGATGGAAACAAATAGGATAATACACTTGCAGCAGAAGCCGAAAAAGTAGAGTGTCCGGAAACATACGATGGGAAATTAGGAATGCCTGTAGTTGTTTTAATCGAAGCATCTAACTGAGTTGGCCGAGGATTGAAATAAAAATACTTGGTATCCCAGCAGGCAACTCCTGCATCGTGTATCGCCATATTCAACAAAGCAAAAGCCCGAGCCGCTCGTACCTCACTAAATTTAGCATCACGAATATATTCCTCAGCAATATCATTCCAATGGCCCGGAGGGGTATAAGTACCGGCACCATCTGCCCATTTATGAACGATTGCTATTTGATCACGCGTTGGATTGTGTGAAAACAATTTTACTTCTTCCACTTCTTTTGCCATCTCAGCCGAAGAAGTAGAGGGAGGCGGCAGCGGACGTTCCGCTACAATTTGCGCAGTCGATAAGCTCCAAGGTTTTACTTTTCCAAAGAACGGAAGCATGGGCGGCCTAGGCGGAACATCCAAACTAATCCAAGGAGTTTCGCCACGCAGGATTGCATCATCTGCAAGTGATTTCCAAAGTGCTGGTGTTCCGATTGCTGCGCCCATACCATCGGTTCTAAATCGACCTGTGCCTGCAGCGGTAATAAAGCTAGCAACTGATTTGCCTAAGTTAAGTCCCGCTGTTATATCACTCGCTGTTGCCTTCCCTGACCACAACGCTGCATTGCGCTGATCAGCTGCCATTTTAGTAATCTCTTCTACAGCCACAGGAAAAAGTACTTTTAACATTTCTGCCGCTGCACCGGACATGGTTGCTTCTTCGGATGGATAAGGAGGTAAATCTACCTTGGGCATTAATGACTGAATCGTATTATCCACTTCGTAAGGAGAGTCTGGGCGTATGGCTTTGTGGAACTCTTTATAATACCATGCTGCCTTCAATGCATCATAGATAGCGACACTTACATAGCTGTAAGCCCTTGCCGCGTAGGGAGGATTGGAAAATGGAAATTGTGGATTGCTAAAAGGATTTTCTGAATCTGCAAAGGAATAGCTTCCATCAGCATTTGGAACCGGTGGTAGATTAAATTGCGCCACCAATTTTCTGAAAAATTGATTCCAGCGCAAAACGCCACCCACACTCCAGTAGGCAATGATATTTCTTTGATCTTCCGTTAGCTTGCTTTGAATATCTTTAATAGAAGCTAGTTCAGCCTTATAAGCATCCGAGGTAACGACCGTTGGTGCAGGCACTCCGATTTGATTATTCGTGGTAAGCACAATAGGTTTCCATGTTCCCGCGTTGGCATCTATGTTGGCGGGAGTCAATGGAAATAAATTTTCTGAGGAGGTAATCTCCTTACAACTAAAAGGCGTTGAAAATAGTATCACTACTAATAATACGATGGTGTAAAATTTCTTCATATCAATTATTGATTATTTTTTGGCAAAATGAAAAGTGTAAAGGAGGCCTCCCGTAAGGGCAAATGATTGGCCAACATTCAATCCGGTAAGAACATAGGATGCTTCCAAATGAACGGCTACATTCTTTGGTTTAGCTAAGTAATACATACCTAATACTCCAAGTTTTAAAAAATTCATACGGTTGGAAACAAACGGCATGTCCTGCTTGCGTATATTACCACCGCCTAATGTGTTTTGTTGGGTGAGATTAAGTTCTGCTTGCAATGCATTTTTAATATAACCGATTCTATACAAAGACGAAAATTGGTTAGGCATCCAAACCTGATTAGTAAAATAGATATTGCCATCCGTATAGTAGGAAGGCCGATCGATTGTCACATTGCTTCTCCAGGTATAGGCAGCAGAAGCTGAAGCATACCAGCCGCTAGATAATTGGTAATTGGCAGTGAACCGGCCTGTAGCCGTTGTACTTGCTAAACCAATTGATAAAGGAAGAAAATCAGGTGTGTAGTTAGTTAGTGGGGTGGAAAATGAACCCACACCAAAAGCCGTAAGCTTACCGCTAGTTAATTCCTTCTTAAGAAGGATATATTTAACACCCAGTGTTAAATCTTGTAGACCTTCTAATCCGGTTAACGTTCCGCCACTGGCTGAAGTCTTAACGTAAGGCACCATGGCTATCACATTAATTTTATCGGTCAATCCATAGTTTCCAAACCACATGACTTGGGTAGTGCTAACCGTACCAAGATTTTGGTTGTCACGCTTTAAATCGCCTTCCCAATAATTTTTCCATTGGCTTTGGGTAAAGAGAATGCCTGTACAGAAATCTTTCTTAGGCATCACCAGACCATCATCTAATGTCTGAGCCGTGAGCTTATTTAGCGAGGCAAACAAAATGAATAGAAGTAGTAGATATATTTTCATAATTTTAAATAATGAATTAATAGCTATAGTATTCAACACACATAGCATCTGATAGAGAAAAAATAATTTGAAAACGCCTGAAATTAAATCAGGACAAAAGAAAGATTAACCCTGGGGTGGTTGACTTACGTCTTTGTTGAAAAGGAAAGAATAAAGGCTGCCCGGAACCATTGAAGTGGAGATATAAAAACTCCATCCGTTATTCAGTAATTCGATGGCTATTGATGAACTAATATAATCTTTGCTTAATGTCTGAGCGAGTTTAGTACTTTGTTTAGAATTAAAAGGCTTGTCCGAAAACGTTTTTACGTAGTCGGTCAGCGCTTGATTGATTTTTTTAGAAGTGTTATCCTTTACGCAAACGATGTAAAGTGTATCCATTCTCAGTCTTTGCTTCACTAGTCGATAGACCTCCCCTTCATGCTCAAATTCTCCATCTACCTCCGTGTATTCCTTCGAATCAATCGCATAAGGAATAGCCAATGAAACCTTAATCAGCATCTCTGTTCCCCCAGCGTCCCTATCAAATGTTGCACGCCACTCTTGTCCGGCTTTCATTCGCAGGCCAACCAATACCCCATAATATCCCACTACATTGAGCAGGAATAAAGAGAGTAAAAATAGGGTGAATGCTTTTTTCACAGATTCAAATGTAGGGATTATAGTCCAAAGACCAAATAATCCATCTTGAAACTGGATTCTGGCTACACGGTTATTGAGTTACTTTATTAGATCCAACCTCACCACATTCTCCACATGCACGGTATGGGGAAACATATCCACGGGTTGTATGGCTGTAAGCTGATATTTTTCAGAGAGAATTTTTACATCGCGTGCTTGCGTAGCTGGATTGCAGCTTACATAAACAATTCGTTTGGGTTCGGCCTTGAGAAGCATGTAGCAAACATCTTCATGCATCCCAGCCCGAGGCGGATCGGTTATGATCACATCGGGCCTGCCTTGTTGGTTTAAAAATTTCTCATCCAAAAGGTCTTTGATGTCTCCAGCAAAAAATTCGGTATTATCAATGTTGTTCAGTTTTGAATTTGCTTTTGCATCCTCAATAGCCGCTGCCACATACTCTAACCCAATTACTTTTTTTGCCTGCCCTGCCACAAAATTGGCGATGGTGCCGGTGCCGGTGTATAAATCATAAACTAACTCATCACCTTTCAAATCAGCCATTTGCCACGCCATTTTATAAAGTTCATATGCTTGCGCTGAATTGGTTTGGTAAAATGATTTTGCCCCTACTCTAAATTGAAGCTTGCTTGATTCATCAGGTGTTAACATTTGTTCAGTGATGTAAGGATTTCCCTTCCAACAGATTACATCTAGGTCTGCAAAGGTGTCGTTACGTTTGATGTTGATGATGTAGTTGGCAGAAGTTACGCTTGGAAATTTTTCGGTTATGGCTCGAAGAATTTTTTCAGTCCACTCTATTGTATCACTTGTTACTTGTAATATTACCATCACCTCTCCACTACTAGACGTTCGAATGGTGATGGTTCGCAAAAAGCCGGTTTGCTTTCTCAGGTCAAAAAAAGGAATTTCATTTTCTACAGCAATTTTTTTCACCAACAATCGGATGGCATCCGAAGGATCTGGCTGCAAGTGACACTCCTTTACATCAAATACGCGATCAAACATTTTTGGGATGTGATAGCCCAATCCAACGTCATAGGTTTTTTCTTCCAAAGCCTTGGCAAATTCTTCTTTCTGCATCCAGCGATTAGCCGTAAAGGTGTAATCCAACTTGTTGCGGTAGTGGGTAATCTTGGAAGAACCAAGGATAGGGTTGATAGGCGGCAACTCCAGTCCGCCAATGCGTTCTAAATTATCAATTACTTGTTGCTGCTTGTAATGCAGTTGTGTTGCATAGTTTAGGTGTTGCCACGAGCACCCTCCACATACCCCAAAATGGGTGCAAAATGGCTCACTCCGATTGGGTGATAGCTTTTCAATTGCTGTTACCCGACCTTCTAAAAAGCTGCTCTTTATTTTAGTAAGTTGAATTTCAACAGTATCACCAGGAGCCCCTCCTTGAATAAAAATCACCATTCCATCGATTCGAGCAATACATTTGCCCTCCGCCCCCATGCTTTCAACCACAATATTTGCAAGTTTGTCTCCTTTCTTCATAAATGTCGAAATTTACCAAAAGCCGGGCGTTTAATCTCTGTAACAAATTGGTTATCTTTCGATCTAGATTACGATGAAAAAAGCCTTTTTAACTCTTTTTCTATTGATTGCATTCCCGGTGGTTGCCTCTCACATTGTAGGAGGAGAGTTTGAATTACTCCATATCAGTGGGTCAAGGTATAGACTCAATCTAATCTACTATTTTGATAAAAATAATGGCTTCAAAAATCCAGACGGCACACAAAGTGAACCTGAATTAGTAGACCCAAATTTAACGGCCTATATATATCAAAAATCAAATAATAGGCTCATTCGATCAGTCACCCTTCCTTTCTTATCGAAATCAAGAGTATCATACACCCAGCCAATCTGTTCTAAAGGAGAGATTGTAACAGATAAGTTAATTTATTCAGCCGAGATAAATTTAGAAGAATCTATATTTAATGATCCTGATGGATACTATGTCTCCTGGCAACGTTGTTGTCGAAATTATTCTATAAATAATATTTATAGCCCTAAACCTCCGTCACCAAATATTACTACTGATCGAATGAAGTATGCAGGTCAAACTTTCTATCTTGAGTTTCCACCCGTTACCAAGAATAGTAAACCCTTTATCAATTCTTCTCCTAAATTATTTCCTCCTCTTAATGATTTTGCTTGTCCTTTCAAACCTTACTATGTTGATTTTGCTGGTGTTGATGATGATAAAGATTCATTGATTTATTCCTTAATTACCCCGCTAACCACTACTTCGAATCAAGCTGTACCATTGGCCTCACCCAGACCCTATCCAGAGGTGTTGTGGTTGTCACCTTATTCATCAACGAATATTATCAATGGCTTACCGGATTTACAAATTACCAAAGATGGTTTGCTCACTTGCACCCCTCGTATTCAGGGTCTTTTTGTCTTTGCAGTAAAAATTGACGAGTTTAGGAATGGAATAAAAATTGGTGAGAGTAGGAGAGATTTTCAGATGTTGGTGGTAGATGCCTGCCCGGTTGCTTCACCGCCTCAGATCAATGGGAAAAAATTGACCGATGTTGATTTCACTTTCAGCAAAAACATGAGTGTGAGTTTTGCCAATACTGTAGCAGATGGTGACCGCTGCATTCAAGTGCGTGTTTCTGATTTGGATTCTACCGTACCCTCTTCCAATCCTCTTAACGATAGGCGCGAGAATATATCAATTAGAGCCGTTCCATTAAATTTCAAAAAACCTTTGGATGGTCTTACCTTTTCAGAAACAACCGCTGTCTTGATAAACGGCAGCACAAAGGATTTTACTATTTGCTTTCCTCAATGCCCGTATATCAGTGGCCCCTATCAAATAGGTATTATTGCCGCTGATGATGCTTGTAGTTTACCACTAACCGATACGCTTAAAATAATTGTAAACGTGGAGCCACCTCCTAATGCTAGAGCTAGATTCACTAAGCCTTCAACAAAATTAGTTACACAATCCATTGATGAAGGTTCGGGAATATACTCTTGGGATATCGAGGGGGTTGATGCTGACAATGACGACCTTCTTTTAAGTTTTACTACTGATGGATTTGTGTTGGCAGAAAGGGGGTTTACGCTGGCACCAATTGTTCAACAACCAGGCTTATTACGTACGCGCCTCACCTGGGATCCCAAGTGCGAGGTCTATGACTTTACAAAGAAAAATAGATTCAAGTTTAAATTCTTACTGGATGACATTGACAAGCCCTGTAACCTCAACTTACCGGATACGCTTCTCTTCGACTTGCGAATAACTAATTTTCCAAAAAATTCTGACCCAACAATTTCAACAGAAGGCTTAGCGGCACCAGCTAGTGCTCGGAAAATAAAAATAGAACGTAAGGTTTTTGATCAGGTCAACTTTAAAGTGAAGGGAAGCGATGTGGATAATGATTTTTTAGTGTTAAGTGGTAAGGGTGTTGGATTTGACCTGAGCGATTACGGCATTACCTTCCCTCAAGTGAGCGGGAAGGGAACTATTTTTTCCAATTTTCTATGGGATATAAAATGTGATAAAATTGATTTGAAAAAGAAGGATACCTATACCTTTCAATTTACCATAGTTGATAATATGAACAAGTGTCACTTCTATAAAACCGATACGGTAGAGGTAGAAATAAATTTAAAAACACCCGACAATGCCAAGCCATCATTAACGGCTTATGATCTTGCTAAGAAGAGTGTAACCAACTCGAGCCTGGAATATATTTTAGGCCAACCCATTGAATTTAATTTGCTTGGCCTTGATGCAGACCTGCTTCCTGCCAAAGACAATCTTATTCTTAAACTTATTGATGCTAAAGGCACTGTTGCACCTATCGGCTTTACTTTTAGTGATATCAAAGGAGTCAGTGGTTTACAGTCGCTTTTTTCCTGGTCACCCGATTGTTCTATTTTCAAAGATGGCGTATACGCCAATAATTATACATTCCGTTTCAGTCTATCAGATGATCGCTGTTTAAATGCAAAGGCCGATACCATTGCCGTCAACCTTAAAATTAGTGATATAAATGGAAGCGAAAAGGCTGTCTATCTACCAAATGTATTTACCCCCAATGGTGATACCTTTAATGACTACTTCGCATTGGAGGGCATTGAATCAAAAGAAGGTTTTAACTTCGATGAATTGGTGGCACTCCCTAAAGAAAACTGCGTGCAGCATTTTGAATCGGTCAAAATATTTAATCGCTGGGGCGATCTCGTATTTGAAAGCACTGATCGCAAGTTCCGGTGGCATGCCCCGCAAGAATCTGCAGGGGTTTACTACTATGTAGTCAAGTACAATAACAAAGAGTATAAAAGCCCCTTGTCGGTGCGCTATTAGAGGGTGATGGCCATTATGGTATTTTCTTTAATATAGGCATCACGCTCATGCCATTTTATTTTTAGCCAAACGTCTTTCTTGTTGTATAAAGTAACCCGATGACCTTCACCAACAATTTCTACTACTGAGGCGCCAGCAGAAGGATCGCTCATAATATACGTTTGTTGAGATGATATGATTGCTGTGGCTGGTTGCCCTCCCCAATTGCCTATAAAAAATAAGGCTACTAAAAAGAAGGCAACACCAGTCAAGGCTGGCATTACATTTCCTTTCCTCCTCTTTTGATAAATAAGAATGGCCAAACACAATAGAACCAGTGAGCCGACTAAAATTAAAATCAGCGGGTTCTTCTTTTGCAAAAAATCCTGCGCTATAGATGAATCTGAAGATTGATAGCCCTCTAATTGATACTTTTGGGCTAGTTCTTCCATTTTAGAAAGTACTTGAGAATCGCCCGAGGCTTTGTGGTAAAGGTTAAGGTAGTAAAGACACAGTCCTAGGTGTCCAAGCCCCTCTTGTATGTACGCCATTTTTAATAACATAGAGGAAGAATAATGCTTCTCGGCCAACACCGATTGATAAAGCGCAAATGATTGAGTGTATTGCTTGGCGCGAAAGAGCGAATCGGCACGGATAATTTTCCGATTGATGGGTTGAGCCCAACAAAAAACCGGAAATAATAAAACCAGAAGAATTTTTAAAAAGTGTGTTTGCATTATTTTCTTATTCGATTACCTTTGCGTCCTCAAATTACGAAAAAGCCTTTAAAATGGGCAAGTTTGTAGCAGAGATAAGATTAAAGATCTCGTAGCTCAGCTGGTAGAGCATTACACTTTTAATGTAAGGGTCCTGGGTTCGAATCCCAGCGGGGTCACGGGTAAGTAAGTTAGCAATCAAAACCAAAACCTCGCAAACACTATGTTCTGCGAGGTTTTTTGTTTTTATGACCTACCATGTGGCAGCCATTGGTTGAACATTTAAAAAATGACTTCAATGTTGTTGTTCCAAGGTTGCCACTTTTCGATTTACCCATTCAGCATACTAACTTAAAATACCTTGTAAAAGTGCTCCACGAATTTATCGAATGGCACAAATTATCTAACACTGTAATTGTTGGTCATGCTCTTGGTGCGCAATTAGCTCTTTTGTATGCCCATAATTATCCTGATAATGTGGATAGGTTAGTACTATGCGGGAGTTCAGGTTTCTTCGAAAATGCTATGCTTGAGGATGCTTTGAATCAGCAAAAAATTGACTATGAATTTGTGAACGAAAGGGTGCAAAGTGCATTTTATAATCAACCCACTGAGGCTTCTAAGTTGGCTGATGAAATTTATCTTGATGTACAAAATATACCGAAACGATTGGCATTAAACTCATATATCCGTTCTTCCTCCAAGAGCAAGTGTTCTATCTTTTTTGAGCCAATTGATAATTCCTATCACTACTAAACGACAAAAAGCAGAAGATCAATAAAATGTTCCTTCTGCTGTTTATATAAGTAGATTATTGCGGAATTACAAAACTGACCTCCCCCTAA
>JAYVPS010000054.1:0-9220 GCA_043757225.1 Cytophagales bacterium
ATCCAACTTCACCATATCGCTTTCGCGGAATCCGATTAAATGATAATCAAGCGAAGCATAGCCTCGGGAGATAGATTTTAATTTATCGAAGAAGTCGAATACAATTTCAGATAATGGCATCTCAAATGACAACTCTACCCGATCAGCGGTGAGGTAAACTTGGTTCTTAATAATGCCGCGCTTATCCATACACAGCCCGATGATCACACCAATGTATTCTGACTTACTAATGATCTGTGCGGAAATGAATGGCTCCTCAATATAATCCAAGGTGGTAGGGTCCGGCATTTCAGCAGGCGCATTGATCTCAATCATTTTTCCGTTTGTGAGCTTCGCTTTGAACTGCACCGAAGGCACCGTTGTAATCACCGTCATGTCAAACTCGCGCTCAAGCCGCTCTTGAATAATTTCCATGTGCAGCATTCCTAAAAACCCGCAACGGAAACCGAAACCAAGTGCAGCAGAAGTCTCAGGCTCCCACACTAATGAAGCATCGTTGAGTTGTAGCTTCTCCATCGAAGAACGCAATTCTTCAAACTCGGAAGTCTCCACCGGATAAATTCCGGCAAACACCATCGGCTTCACATCTTCAAAACCTCTTACTGCCTCGCCAGGGTTCGCAACTAAAGTAATCGTATCTCCCACCTTCACTTCCTTCGCCACCTTAATTCCCGAAATCAAATACCCCACATTGCCTGCGCTGATTTCTTGACGTGGATGCTTATCTAATTTCAACACACCTATTTCATCGGCACCGTATTGCGTCCCGGCATTCACAAACATCACCTTATCATCTTTGCGCAACGTACCATTGAAAACACGAAAGTAAATTTCAATTCCGCGAAACGAATTGTACACCAAATCAAAAATCATTGCTTGTAGTGGTGCCTTGGGGTTACCCGTAGGAGCCGGCACGCGATGAATCACCGCACTCAAAATTTCTTCAATACCCTTGCCTTCTTTGGCACTGGCTCTCAACACCACTTCCCGATCGCACCCAATCAATTCCACAATCTGATCCGTAACCAATTCAGGCTCGGCAGCAGGTAAATCAATTTTGTTTAATACCGGTATGATGGTGAGATTATGTTCTACCGCGAGGTACAAATTTGAGATGGTTTGCGCCTGAATTCCTTGAGCTGCATCCACAATCAACAAAGCCCCTTCACACGCAGCGATCGAGCGCGATACCTCGTAAGAAAAATCAACGTGGCCCGGTGTATCGATCAGGTTCAGGGTGTACTCCTTGCCTTCATATTTATAGCTCATCTGAATCGCGTGCGACTTTATCGTGATTCCCTTTTCGCGTTCCAGGTCCATGTTGTCTAGCACCTGCGCCTGCATTTGGCGGTTGTTGAGCGTACCCGTAAACTCCAAAAGTCGGTCTGCCAGTGTACTTTTACCGTGATCGATGTGCGCGATAATGCAAAAATTGCGGATGTTCTCCATTTCCCGTTAGTCTAACTTAGTTTTAACACGCAAAGGTAAGGATAAAGACTTGAGATTCGAGATATCAGATCGTAGAAATGAGAATCACAATTCTGGCGGCCTGGTCAAGCGAGGCGCAAGGCCATCAGGCTGTCGGCAGTCGCCACCCATAGCGCACTTTCCGTTTCGGGCTCCAACAATGCCTCCATCCTTGGCCGAATACCCGCCCGTGGAGTGTGATAACTTTATAAAAGTCTCTACTTAGTTGCTTTAGGGCTTAAACAGAATCGGATGCCCAGAGAGAACGAACCGAAATTAGTCTTGCCACTGTAAGTATCTCCCGTAAGGTTAGACCCAATTTGGTATAGTAACTTAATTTTTTTATTAACTGAACCAATCATTGTGAAGGTAGGCTCAAAATAATAAACAGGCTGGCGCTCTGCATATGTTACATCTTGAGTAAGAAGGTTAGTAGTAGTATTATTAAAATGAATCAAGCTCATGCGAAGTGCAAATGAAAACGTAATTCGGTTGGTACGATAAGCTATGTTGGGTTGTAAGAACACTCTACTGAATACTGCTTCCGTTCGAGTGCTTACTACCGATGAGAAAGTATCGCCAAATTGTGTATCCTCCTCCCCACCACGGCCTCGCCCTAAACCATAACCTGCAAAAAAATCGTAGTAAATTTTTCCTGAGTTCTCAAAATAACCAAATCCTATTTCTCCGATATGCCCTGTTAAAATTTCATTTTGAAATTTCTTTTGGGCACATCCATAATTTGCCATCACTCCAAAATGGTCAGTAAAAGAATATGCTGATTGTAGATGAATGCCTTGGGCCAGATCTGGCCATGTAAGTTGGTAGCCCGCTGTAGCCTGAAATTCTTTTTTGCCAGTAAAAGTAGGCACATTGCGTACGTTAGGAACATAATATGCAGAGCTACAAGCCGTGCATACAACAAAAATAATGGCGACCCACTTTATCATAAAATCTCATCTAATTGCCTGATAGCAAAATGCATTTACAAAAGAGGGTACGATTACCTTCCCTTTATTTCCGTTCATACCTGGCACAACACTTACACAATCTTGAAAATACCCTTGTTTATAAATCTTCTCATCGGGGGAACTAAACTGCCAAAGTATTTTACCAGCCGCCACATCAACGGCAAAAAGTTTTGAGTTACCTCCAACAAAGTAAGCTATTCCATTAAGCTCTTTTATTAAGCCAGGATTGCCCGATGTAGTGAGAGCCCAAAGTTCTTTTCCAGTATCAGGGTCAATACAGTGAGTGATGCGATCTTGGGTTGTGGTTAGTATCTTTCCATTTGCCCAACCTTGGGAACCTCCCAGATCGCTTTGTTGAACAGTCCATAGCATTTCTCCAGTTTGCAAATCATTACATTGCAAAGTTCTGAGAGCGCTATTGTAAACTTTGTTATTCTTGATTATTGGCAGACCCATCGAGGCTCTAACATTCAACAAAAAGGGCTTTTTACTGTACACCCACCTTTTTTGTGTCAAGTTGTACAAACCTATGAAATGATTGATGTGGTAATCTGGCAACGGATCACCAAAAAAAATCAAGAGTCCTTGGTCGTTACCTATTGCTACAGGATCACAACTATAAATGATCCCTTTCTGTTGGTTAGTATCAATATAATCTCTTGAATATTCTGGGGTAATAAGTACATCCTCCCCTGAGCCATCCAATAGGTTGCCCGATATTACTTTTCCTTCGCTAGTTCCATCGCCATTGGGATAATACCATGCGGGCACATAATACGTGTTTCCAATACCAAATGAGTACGTGCCGAAATCGCTGACAGTCCTTCTCTTCCAAGTGGTTTGACCCGTTCCAAGATTTAGGCAAGTCATATCCAGCCCCACCATTATAAACACCAAATCATTATACTGATAGGTCCAACGAGTACCCCATGATTTAGGCGGGTTAAGAAAATCATTCCATTTCCATTTGATATTACCTGTTTCAGTATCAAGAAAATAAAGACAACGACCATTACTCATTCCTCCTAAAAGTATATTCCCAGAATATTGGACATCGCCATAAAAAGTAGTCCCAACCGATTCCACATCAGTTAATAGTGTTTTCCAAATAAGTTTAGGATTGCTGGAATCCAATTTGTTTTCAGGGGAACACGATTGCTGTGCCACTACAATTAGCAACACAGCAATGGATAATAAGGCTCTCATCTTCGGGGTGTTCTAAAAAATGGATCCGAAACTGGATTAGAAGTCCCATCAAAAATCCCGTTCATTATGACCTGAATTTTATCGTTATCCAACATTTCAATATGGTTTACACCCAATGCCTCAAGTTACCGATTATTTTTGACAAATCAATCTTTGAAATGAGATTGTATGACGGAGGTGACTACCTTTAGATTTAATAAAAGTAACTCATGCGCCACCAAAAAATAGATCCTCAACTTTTCGTTTCTAACAGGAAAAGGCTAATCAAAAATCTAAAACCGAACTCGCTTGTTGTTTTCAACTCAAATGATTTGATGCCTACTAATGCGGATGGCCATTTGCCATTTAGGCAAAATAATGACCTGTTCTATTTGTCAGGTGTAGATCAGGAAAACAGCATTCTGGTTCTCTGTCCGGATTTTCCTGATAAAAAATACCGTGAAGTACTTTTCTTAAGAGAGACCAGCGAGCTGATCGCCATTTGGGAGGGTCATAAACTCACCAAAGCAGAAGCACAAAAGCAAACGGGCATTGAAACCGTGTTGTGGCTCTCTGAATTTCCGCGACTGTTTTGCCAAATGATGACCATGGGCGGTGTTGAAAATGTATACCTCAATACCAATGAACATTACCGCGCTGAAATTAGTGTGCAAACCCGTGATGCGCGCTTTATTGATAACTGTAAACAACACTATCCGCTACATCATTATCATCGCATAGCGCCTATCATGGGCAACCTGCGAAGTATAAAATCAAAACAAGAAATTGAACTGATGCAAGAAGCCTGCGACATCACAGAGGCTGCTTTCAGAAGAGTGTTAAAATTTGTGAAGCCTGGTGTAATGGAATATGAAATCGAAGCAGAATATATCCATGAATTTACGCGAAAAGGTTCTAGAGGATTTGCCTATACACCCATTATTGCATCCGGTGGTAATTCCTGCGTGCTTCACTACATTGAAAATGACAAAGCCTGTGATGATGGCGATATGTTATTACTCGATGTCGGTGCTGAGTACGCCAACTACAATGCGGACTTAACCCGCACTATTCCCGTAAACGGAAAATTCACCAAACGACAAAAAGAGGTTTACAATGCTGTGCTTCGCGTGCAGCAAGCAGCTATGAAAATATTGAAACCCGGAGTAGTTTATTTTGAATACCACAAGGAAATTCAAAAACTAATGGAAAGTGAACTGTTATCATTAAAACTGATAACTAAAACAGATATTAAAAATCAAACAAAAGACAGACCTGCCTGTCATAAATATTTTATGCACGGCACTTCGCATATGCTAGGGTTAGATGTTCATGATGTAGGCAACATGCATTCTAAAATTCAACCAGGCCAAGTGTGGACGATTGAACCTGGCATTTACATCTCGGAAGAAGCCCTTGGCATACGCATTGAAAACAATGTAGTGATTGGAAAAAATAAGAACTTCGATTTGATGGGGAGCATACCAATTGAAGCGGAGGAAATTGAAGAACTGATGAATTAAATGTTTTAGATTCCTTACAATGAAAAAGAGACTTAATCTTACCATCATAATTTTATTCCTTTCAACCCTAGTTCAATCTCATGAATTTTGGTTGCAACCCAGAAAATTTTCTTTTAGCGCAGGCGAAGAATTAAAGGTAAATTTTATGGTTGGTGAAAACTTTGACGGAGAACTGTGGGATTTAAAAAAACATAAGATCGAAAAATTAGAATTGCACCACCTCGCGAAAATAATTGACCTTAAAAATCAGCTCAAACCAGAGGCGAAGGACAAACTAACCTTCAAACTGACTGAAGAGGGCACGCAGTTACTGGCCATGCAAAGCAACAATGCCTATATCGAGATGGAAGCAGAAAAATTTAATGCTTACTTGAAAGAGGATGGTCTTGATGATGTCTATGAGTTGCGCCAGAAAAATAACATGCTTAATAAACCATCCAAAGAGTTTTATGCGCGGTATGCAAAATTACTGGTGCAATCAGGAAACAAAAGAGACGATACATTCAAAAAGCATCTCAATTTTCCAATTGAAATCATTCCTGATCAAAATCCCTATTCACTAAAATCAGGAGATTATTTGCAGTGCACTATTTTATTTAAAGGAAAACCGATTACCAATCAATTGGTTAAAGTCTGGAATAAAATCGGTACCACCACTTTTTTACAGAATGTTTACACCGAAAAAGATGGCACCATTAAATTTCCATTAAGTGCGAAAGGAGCTTGGATGATAAGCACGGTAAAAATGACAGCATCAGAAAAGGCAGGGGCCGATTACCAAAGCATGTGGGGGAGTTTGGTATTCGGTGTTGAATAAACTTATTTTAAAAAAATTATGAGCGATAAAGTATTTTCATCAGACAAAGCTCCCGAACCCGTTGGCGCTTACCCGCATGCACGCACGGTTGGTAGCTTACTCTTTCTATCCGGGGTGGGGCCTCGCCAACGAGGCTCAAAAGAAATCCCCGGAGTGACGCTCGATCCAAATGGAAATATTGTAGCTTATGATATTGAAGCACAATGTCGTTCTGTTTTCAACAACGTTAAAATAATTCTGGAGGCCTCCGGCTCGCAATGGGAAAATTTAGTGGATGTAACCGTGTTCCTCACAAATATGAAAAAAGATTTTCGTGTGTTCAATAAAATCTATGCGGAATATTTTACAAGAAATCAACCGTGCCGTACCACAGTAGAAATAAATGCTTTGCCAACGCCCATTGCTATTGAGTTGAAATGCATTGCTATTATTAATTAGCCACTTTTTCATAACTTTACAACAATCTAGTTCCCCATGGAAACGATCATTTTGAGAGACCGAGTTACAAACCAAATGACGGATGAAGAATTCCTATGGTTTTGCCATGAGAATAAGGACCTGCGTATTGAACGAAACAGCACTCTTGAAATTATCCTTATGTCGCCTGTAACAGCCCTTTCCGGATTTTGGAATATGGAAATATCCAGACAGTTAGCCAATTGGGCAATTGAACAAAAAAAGGGATTAGTATTCGACTCCTCTACTGGATTCACTTTGCCTGACCGATCTGTATTATCGCCAGACGCTTCTTGGGTTTCCAATAAAAAATGGCTGAGCTTAACTGCGGAAGATCAAAACAGATTCGCACCGATTTGCCCTGAGTTTGTCATCGAAGTAAAATCAAAAACAGTCAACACGGAAGAACTTCATGCAAAAATGAAAGTGTGGATTCAAAACGGAGTTCACTTGGCATGGTTAATTGATCCGTTCCAAAAAGTCTCCTTTATTTTCAAACCTTCAGAAGAAGCTTATCAAATAAAAGGTTTTAACAATAAGTTAATGGGCGAAGGATTAGTACAGGGATTTGGGTTGGACTTATCAACTATGAATCCCTAACCTAGGCTTTATTCTAAGGTACTAAAGACAGCCGATGATAGACAGTACATCTGACAATATCACCAGCAAGATAATCTCCACCGTAAGCTGCTTGATATAAATTCAAATAGCCAATTTCAGTTGACCAGTTTTTGTTAAGCTGTAATTCTAACCCACCATAAACTCTATTCTGACCAAAGGTATCCACTGTTTCAGGGTGCGAGTTCAGCATTATCTCATCAGAAATTTTCGCAGATAAAATTTTTCCGCTCTCGAACTTTTTTAAGACTTTGCTCAACTGGAAGCGAAACCGATGACGAAGAACAAATGTGTACCCGTCTTGTAATTCAATCTTATTGCTATTATGAATAAACCGCTCGTCTAATCGATATCTAACCTGACCTTGAATTTTAAAAAATAGCGGTCGACTATAATTAACTTCTTGAAACGGCCTAAGCTCCGGCACCACCAAGTCATTGCTCTTGCTGGAATTTGTTCTGGCATAAGTAAAGCCTGCTGCCAGGTCAACTGATTTTGAAATTCTTCTATGCAAATGGATATGCATAAAAAGCTGAAATTGTAAATCGGGATTCATAAGCCTGCGCTCATCAACCTCAACATGCAAAAAGGTTTTGGCGGTTAGCTGAGTTTGATTGTAATAGCGAAACCAATATAGCGTTCGATAAACAGTATTCCCTTGCGCCAAGGTTGCCCAGTTGAAAAGAAAAAAAGGAAAAAAAAGGAGATAATTTTTTAAAGCCAAAATAATCCTTTAAAAAGTAATCATACACAGAGAAGCTCTCCCCACATCCGCAGGTGCGAGAAGCATTGGGATTGATGAACTGAAACCCTTTCCCGTTGAGGCCATCTGAAAAATCTAAGGTAGTGCCCAGTAAATACAAAAGGCTTTTCTTGTCGACTAATATTTTGATACCCTTATCTTCAAAAATCTGATCAGCCGGTTTTATCTCTGCATCAAAGCCTAAATCGTACATTAAGCCGGAGCAACCTCCACCTTTTACCGACACTCGAATATTTTGATTATCTGTTCGACCCTCTTCAGAACGAAGGTTGATGATTCTTTCTTTCGCTTTTTCAGTTACGCTAATCATGCTCATATAAAATAATTTTAGGAGACCGGATTCAATACAACACTAAAAACAGTAATTGTGTTCCTATCCCGGCCATAATATAATTTCTCTAATACCTCTAAAATGTTGCTCGCCCTGAAATAAGAAGTGTGCAACTCGCTCGCACTTTTAGTTACCCATTGAATGGTATAAGAATTTTCTTTCTCTTTATAATTCTGAACATAGTCCAGCATTTTTTTAAGAGCATCGACTTTATCGGCTCCTGTTTCGGAATGGAATAGAAACGATTGACTATGGCGTGGGTTGATGGTAATTAAATCCAGCTTAGTCTTTCCGTCCGTCATCCCATATTCAAACATCAAATCGCTGGTCCGCAACCCTAAATAATCTTTGATCTGCTGTTGTATTCGAGCCGTTTCTACGTGCAAATCACTAGCTGTTTCTGTAATAATCTTTGGCATTGGAAGTTAAAAGTTTTTGAAACCCTTAAAAGTTTCACGAATTTTCAACAAAATTAACAAAACCTGTTGAATTGATGGCCATGGAAAAATTAGAACACATCGGAATTGCAGTTAAAAACCTGGATAAATCAAACAAACTATTCGCCAAACTGCTGGGGAAACCGCATTATAAAATTGAAGAAGTGCCTCAGGAAGGCGTCCGGACATCATTTTTTGATGTTGGCGGAATTAAGATTGAGCTCTTAGAGGCTACTCGAGTCGATTCTCCGATTGCCAAATTCATAGAAAATAGAGGTGAAGGCCTCCATCATCTGGCATTCGCGGTAGATGGGATTGAAAAAAAGATACGACAGGTTGCAGAAGAGGGATTCGCAGTTCTTTCAGACAAAGCCAAAAGCGGTGCCGACAACAAAATGATTGCTTTTCTACATCCTAAAACGACCAATCATGTTTTGGTTGAGTTATGTGAAGAACGGCCTTCTGCTGCCGACAACCAGAAGTAGGTCAAA
The DNA here is from genome assembly GCA_043757225.1 of Cytophagales bacterium. Lineage (GTDB taxonomy): Bacteria > Bacteroidota > Bacteroidia > Cytophagales > Cyclobacteriaceae > ELB16-189. The sequence goes on from JAYVPS010000054.1 coordinate 9,060, forward strand.
ATTTCATCTTCGGATGATTCTTTGCACCATACTGAATCTTATTATAATAATCCTGCTTCTTTTTGCCAATAGGCGTTTCGTAATAAGGCCTAACGGGCGAACATGAACTAAAAACTACTAAAGCCACAACAAAACATACAATCACCTTTTTCATATTTCTT
>JAYVPS010000055.1:0-2500 GCA_043757225.1 Cytophagales bacterium
AAATTACGCACAACTAATTCAATAGGAGAATAAATGACACCCAAAGAACAAAGAGCCTACGAATTACGGCTTGCAGGCAAGACTTTTAAGGTAATCGCAAAGGAACTTGGCTACTCCGATCCTTCCGGTGCCTATCAGGCATTTCAGCGAGCTCGCGAAATAGTATCGTTAGAGAATCTCTCTGAATGGAGAATTCTAGAACTATACAGATTAGACGCTCTTCAAAATTCACTTTGGGACAAAGCTTTAGAGGGAAATATCAGTGCAGTTAATGCGGTACTCAAAGTTTTTGACCTTCGAGCTCGGCTCATTGGACTTTATGCCCCTGAGAAGCATGAAACTAATACTGAACCAAGCTGGTCAGAGGTAGACCAAGCCGTCAAGGAATTAACTGAAATCATTGATTTGGGTATCAAATATGCAGAGGAACTTGGAATAGAAAACAAATACCTGAATCGAAAAAATCCAGAAGCCAATTAATAAAAAGATAGGAAAGTAATAACACGACAAGCAGATACCAAAGGCTGGCGAGAGCTCATTGGCGGGGATTTATTGGGTCATGTAGCCCGCCATGCTGCAGATCAGCGTTTAGCGGAGAGCGGTATCAGTAAAGGTGTGGCAAAATCCATTCTCAAGCTTCAATTTGCTGCCTACGTACACTACTATCGAACGGTATCCGCCAATTACGCCAATAAACAAATGCGGGAGAGATATGAACTAGATGAGAAGAAAGATCTCAAAGAAGTTGCAAGCTGTGTAAGGAGGCGATGTATAGCATTTCATTACCCCCAGTTATAACGTTGTTTTACAAGACCACTTAAAAAATTGAGAAGCGGCCTTTCCCATCCAACTTTCTGACGCTGCCCTATCTCTACGAGTACCCCAGGGCTGGAAATGGTTTCAATGAGAATGATTATTTGGAGAGAAGGCCAAGATGGACCCTACCGAAGAAAACAAAACGTAGCTTAGTCAAAATGACATCGATTGAATATGAAAAGGCACATGAAGTCGTTGATATGGAATTACTTGTTGCTTGAAACTACATACACCTGTCAACTAAACCGACAGCAGTGCTATATGTATTTTACTTCAGTGATATATTTTGTAATATAAGTCTTAACGACTAGATCATCAATTTATTTGTTGGAATGACGGAAAAACAAGAAAGTACAAGCAGCGAATAACGCCTAACTAAGAATTTTAAGTCTTAAGCCTTTAGATATTGACTTAGACAGTGCGGCATCATCAAGGGTAATGATCCAATTGTTGGATCCAAGTGAATATCCAGACATCATACTTTTCATAATGTTAAAAGTACTTTTGGCAGTTTTTGCATCTGAAAAAAGATCGATGGTTATCTGATTGTGTTCAAATGAACAGGTTCCCTCTTCCCTAACCCCTTGGACATCTTTATTTTTTAAATAATTGATGCACTTAAATCCATCTTTTCCTAAATCACGAACCAGATCTTTCATGAAGAGGTAGTCCTTACTTAAATTAGTTTTGTGAGAAAAAACAGGTGCTTGAGCGGCATTCGCAACCGAAAGGACCGAAACTAGTAAACATCCAACTGTCACAATGGGTATTATTTTCATGAAGCAATGTTACTTTTCCTAATGATACCGAGCAAGAGTAAATTTCACCTTTTTTATCCAAAATTTTGCTGAATATTTGGAGCGTAATTGCGCCCTAGGAAATCCTTAGAGACTATTTTCACGAAATTCACGAAAAGTTCGTGCTGCTTCCTCTTGCCGAAAGGGAAAATTCGAAGTAAATGATGCGAATTATTTACCTCAAATTATCCATTGCCAAGTCGGATTTTGATCTCTTGGAGTTCATCGAGTAATTGCTTCATCTGTATTTTGTCGTCTTTGCTTTCATCCGATTTCACAAACCAAGATGCCACAGAGGCTGTAATAACACCCACAAGACTAATTCCCATGAGCATAACTAAAACTGCCAATATACGACCGGTAGTCGTAACTGGATATTTATCACCGTAACCGACAGTAGTTACGGTCGTTGCGGCCCACCACAGCGCATCTCCTAGAGTTTTGATATTAGAACCAGGCACGCGCCGTTCCGAATCAAAGACCAAGATGGCCGAAGGGACAGTTACAAGAACAGCTGAGAGTGCGACGTACTGGGTCAGGCGCCCGGCCAATGATTCCCGGGCAGACTTGAGAAAGTAGGCAACAGCTGGAATGAGTCTCAGCAATCGCAATGGCCGGAAGAAAGGAAATAGGACCATCAACAATTCAGGGATGTGTGAATGTAAAAATTGGCCTTTTGTTTGAGATCGCGCAAATTTCCAAACAAAATCAAATGCGAATATTGCCCAAACAATGTAGTTAGCAATCCTAAGAGAACTCTGGGCATGTTTGGATATTGGGTGAGCAATCGGAAGGATCAGAAGGGCGATCCAGAGCAAAGATAAAACCAGCATGAAATTATCGCTGGCACCGCCCCATCCACGAAGTACCTTTTTAGGATTGCTCAT
>JAYVPS010000056.1:0-9214 GCA_043757225.1 Cytophagales bacterium
CGCGCACAGTACCTTCGCCTTGTCCTGCATAAATCACATTGTTGTCCCACTCACTGACGGCCACTGAACCGATGGAACTTCCGAAGAATCCATCAGAGATATTTGACCAAGTATTACCGGCATCGTTGGTTTTCCATACACCGCCTCCTGTTGAGCCCATGTAAAAAAGAGTGGGCTTGCCGGGTACACCCGTAACGGCTGATGAACGACCCCCGCGATAGGGACCTATACTTCGCCATTCCAACGCATTGTAAATTTTTTCATCATAAGAAAGAGTAGTTCTTTTTTGATCTTTCTTCTGGGCTATTGCTCCGATAAAACTTAGGAGTATCAATAAAAGTATGTATGATTTTTTCATAGTCGGGTTTAATTCTAACTACGAGTTTAAGAAAAAAATAGTGATTTATTTTGCGATTTTTTATGAATGGCAAAAAAGGTGTTAAGGATTAAAATTCAGTATCTTCTTATTTTTTTTTAGTTGGTTATGCTATCGCTTATTAATCTCCAATAATCTCTGTACTTTAATGCAAAATTTTGCATGGAAGACCGCAGCCTAAAACCTTTGTTCAGTGTGCCCGTGATCGTAGCCGCACTAGGCTATTTCGTAGATATTTATGATTTACTTCTTTTTAGCATCGTTCGTAAGACTAGTCTTACATCTATGGGAGTGCCGGAAGATCAACTCTTAGTACAGGGGGAGTTTCTACTGCAGGTGCAGATGACAGGCTTGTTGATTGGCGGATTGATTTGGGGCATCATGGGCGATAAGAAGGGGAGGCTCTCCGTTTTATTTGGATCAATCTTGCTTTATTCTTTGGCCAATATTGCCAATGGGTTTGTAACTACTGTAAACGAATACGCCATCTTACGTTTTGTAGGGGGCATTGGATTGGCTGGCGAGTTGGGTGCAGGCATTACGTTGGTCTCAGAAGTTTTGCCAACACGCCTTCGTGGATATGGAACAACGTTGATAGCAAGCGTTGGCTTAATGGGAGCGGTGCTGGCGAATTTTGTAGCAAAGCAATTTGATTGGAAAATTGCTTATTTTATTGGTGGTGGTTTAGGCATTGCGTTATTGATTGCTCGCGTCAGTATTTTTGAATCTTCCGTTTTTTTAAAGTTAAAAGATCAATCCATACAGCGTGGCAATTTCCTTCAGTTGTTCAATAATTATGCTCGCTTTAAAAAATTTATGGGGAGCATTTTTATCGGGTTACCCATTTGGTTTGTTATTGGGATTCTCATCACCTTTTCTCCAGAGTTTGCAAAGGCACTTCATATCGAGGGCACCATCGTGGCGGGCGATGCGGTGATGTATAGTTATATTGGTTTAGCCGTGGGCGATTTGATGAGCGGGTTTATTAGCAACGCATTAGGTTCGAGAAAGAAAGTAGTGTTGCTCTATGTTTTCTTTACGTTAGGAATGATCGGGTTATACCTTTTTACCCCAGGTCGATCTGCATTTTACTTTTATGTAACTTGTTTTTTGTTAGGCGTTAGTATTGGATACTGGGCACTGTTTGTAACGATGGCAGCCGAACAATTTGGCACCAATTTACGCTCGACAGTGGCCACTTCGGCACCGAATTTTATCAGGGGAACTGTTGTCCCTCTTACTCTGGGATTCCGCTATTTACGCGGCCAATTGGGTGGAGGCGATGATGCTGTAATTTATGGCGCGTTAATCGTTGGCGTTTTCACCATAGTAGTGGCTTTTCTTGCCCTAAGGCTTGTTGATGAAACGTTTGCCAAGGATATGAATTTTGTGGAAAGAGACTGAAATGCCGCAAAACTGATTCCTTTTTTGAGGTCGTTTTAATTACCCCATCAAACAATATTTACCAACGTATATTTGTAATTTTCCGACTGAAAGTAGGGTAAACTCTATTTGAGCTAAAACATGAATAATAGTAACTTTGCGGAAAAATAGAATCATGCGGTTTTTCTTTGTAGTAACTTTCTTTTTAATGACTGGTATGACTTTTAGTCAAAATCGGACATTGATTGATAGTTTGAAGAAGGAATTAAACGCATCCACACCTGATAAGCAGTTTGGCTTGTTGAATTCTATTGGCTGGGAATATCGTTTCTCCAATCCTGATAGCACAATTTATTTTTCTCAAAAAGCTTATGATTTCGGTCAACGGTCAGGTGTCAAAAATGATTTAGCTAAGTCACTTAATTTCATAGGAGTAGCCTATAATTACAAAGGAGATCGTTTAAAATCATTTGAGTATTACCAAAAGGCTATAACCGTTGCAGAATCGCAAAATGACTCGGTACAAATGGCCTATTCAAACAACAACATTGGAAGACTACTTTTTGAACAAGGTGTATTGCCAAAGTCTTTCAATTATTATGTTAAGGCGCTTAAGCTTTTTAATGCTACCTCAGATTCGTCCGGCATTGCTTATGTAAAACAAAGCATGGCTAATCTTTATCGATTACAGCAAGATTTTAAAAAATCAGAAGACGCACATTTAGATGCATTGTCTATTCGAATAAAGTTAAAAAACGCTCGCGATATTATGTCGGCTTTTACACAGTTAGGGATACTATTTCAAGAGCTCAATCTAACTGCTAAATCAAATTTTTATTTTTTAAAGGCAGATTCTATTGGTAGAAAAACAAACGATAAAATTAATTTAGCTGAGATTCAGGTTCTATTAGCTGAAAACTATTTAAAAGACGGGAAAATTTATGAGGCTGAACGCGTGGGTAGTTTAGGAGCGAGAATAATAAGTGAAAATAAGAATATGAGAATGCTTCCTCAAGCACTTCTGCTAATGGGAAAAATTTCTTTGGCCAAGCGCAATTTTTTAAAGGCTCGCAATGAGTTTACAGAAGCACTGAAGGTTTCCAGGACTACAAAATCTTCGGCTTTCCAAATTGAATCCTATTTCCAATTAGCCCAAGTTGCAAAACTGATGGGGAACGAGAAGGAAGCGATTGGCAATATGAATAACTACCTAGTGTTAAAAGATTCTGTCCAGGATTTGGATTTGGCAAGACAAATTGAGCGCCTGCAATTTGAATTACAAATCGAGACAAAAGAGAAGGAGAATGAATTTTTAAAATTGAAGCAAGCTCAATCAGAGGCTACGGTTGTCCGCCAGAAGCTGATGAATATCCTTGCATTTGTTGTAATGTCTTTTTTTATTGTATTGGCTATTGTCGCACTTTATGTCAATCGAAAGAGGGATATTATCAATCGGAAATTGGAGATTCAAAATCAACAGATTGTAGACCATCAAAAAGAGATCGACCAACAGAACGAGACGCTCCAGAAACGAAATCAACTCTTATCAGAACTTAATAATGAGAAAGATACGCTGATGAGTATTGTGGCGCATGATTTGAAATCGCCCCTCAATAGAATCACAGGGTTGGTTTCATTAATCGAAATGGATGGTGATTTGAATAACTCTCAGCAAGACTATGTTAAACTTATCAAGGAGGTTACCAAATCAGGTTCGGATTTAATTACTGATTTGTTGGACGTCCATGAGATAGAGCAAGAAAAGAATGTGCCCCTCTTTACAATTTTTAATTTAACTGAATTAATTAGAGAGCGAGTTGACTATTTTAAGGTGATCGCGAACTCAAAGAAAATTAAGATTGATTATGTCGATCCGGGAAAACTAGAGTTTACTTCTGATCCTACTTACCTGAGTAGAATTATGGATAACCTACTTTCAAATGCTATTAAGTTTTCAACGTATGGCTCTTCTGTAAAGGTTGGATTAAGTATGATGAATAGCCAAGCTCAAATTTCGATCAAGGATACGGGGCCTGGATTTTTAGAAAGCGACAAAAAATTATTGTTTCAAAAATTTAAAAGACTCAGCGCACGACCTACAGGTGGAGAGAGCTCTAATGGATTGGGATTGGCTATTGTAAAAACATTAGTCGATCGTCTGGCAGGTACAATTTCTTTAAATAGTCAGCCAGGCATGGGGAGTGAATTCATTATGGTAATACCATCTGCTAAGATTAATAATAGATCTCAATCAGCATTAAACCCATTGGCGACCGAGAAGTTAACGTGAGATTGGAAAACTCATTACTAAAGAGAAAATTAATTTATACGATCAAAAAAAGCGACTTCAAGAGTCGTTTTTTTTATTTCACTTTGCCAAGGGACTTCTCTAAATCAGCCAATAGGTCTTCAATATCTTCAACCCCTACACTCAACCGAATAAGCGAATCGCTCAGCCCATTTTTTATTCTTTCTTCTTTGGGAATGCTGGCGTGTGTCATCGAAGCTGGGTGATTGATTAACGATTCTACACCGCCCAATGATTCAGCTAATGAGAAGAGTTCTACACTTTCCATCAAGGTAATGGCATTCTCTAAATTATCATTCTTTAGCGTGAACGATAACATACCGCCAAAATCCTTCATTTGTTTTTTTGCAATGGCGTGATTGGGATGGTCGCTAAAACCAGGCCAATAAACTTTCCCGACTTTGGGATGAGCTTTGAGATATTCAGCTACTTTTTTACCGTTGAAGCAATGCCGCTCCATTCGCAGGTGCAACGTTTTAATTCCGCGAAGTACTAAGAAAGCATCTTGTGGCCCCGGTACTGCTCCACAAGAATTGGTAATGAAGGCGAGGTCTTGATACAACTTTTCATCATTCACCACTAAAGCGCCCATTACCACATCACTATGGCCACCCAGGTATTTGGTTACCGAGTGCATGACTATGTCCGCGCCAAGCTCAAGTGGATTTTGTAAGTAGGGGGAGGCAAAGGTATTGTCAACGGCTACGATGCAATTATTTTTCTTAGCAAGGGACACACAGGCTTCAATATCAATTATGCGCATCAACGGATTAGAAGGTGTCTCAATCCAGAAAAGCTTGGTATTTTTATTTATGTAAGCTTCTGCATTTTTCGCATTACTTAAATCAACAAAATGAAATTTAATTCCGAAGCGCTCGAAAACTTTGGTAAACATTCTATAAGAGCCGCCATATAAATCATTGCTGGTGATTACTTCATCGCCCGGATTGAGTAATTTAATAACCGCATCGGTGGCACCCATGCCGGAAGAAAAACAGAGGCCGAATTTTCCGTTTTCTAATGAAGCAATACTTTTTTGTAGTGCGTTACGGGTTGGATTAGCCCCGCGCGCATAAGCGTAACCTTTATGTTTGGAGGGCGACTCTTGCACATAGGTAGAAGTCTGATAGATAGGTGTCATAATGGCACCGGTAGTTGGGTCTGGCTCTACCCCAGCGTGAATGGCTTTGGTCCCGAATTTCATTTTTTAATTTAAAGTTTTAGTTGACGATGGCTAGTTTCAGTGGATTGCTTGACTAATCGAGAATTAATAAAATCCTAGATTGCCCGATTCACATCGAATTTTTCCAGGTAGTCCGCCACGCGCCTGACAAAGCTTCCGCCCAAAGCCCCATCTACTACACGGTGATCATACGAGTGAGACAAAAACATTTTATGGCGAATAGCAATTGCATCCCCATACGGAGTTTCAATGACGGCTGGCTTTTTTTGAACTGCGCCTAGTGCTAAGATTGCCACTTGAGGCTGCATGATAATGGGAGTACCCATGACGTTACCAAATGATCCAACATTGGAAACAGTAAATGTTCCCCCGGCCAAATCATCGGGCTTCAATTTATTTTCGCGGGCACGTTTTGCCAAATCATTTACAACCTTGGCGAGCCCAGTAATATTGTATTGATCTGCATTTCTAATAACGGGAACAATCAGATTTCCACTTGGTAATGCTACTGCCATACCAATATTGATATCTTTCTTTTTAATGATACGGTCGCCATCCACTTGAACATTGATCATCGGAAAATCTTTGATTGCCAACATTACGGCTTCAATGAAAATAGGAGTGAAGGTAAGTACATCGCCTTCGCGCTTTTGAAATTCGCTTTTTACCTTGTTGCGCCAGAATACCATATTGGTTACATCTGCCTCAACGAAGGAAGTGACGTGTGGAGAAATGCGTTTGCTATCTACCATACGCTCAGCAATCATCTTTCGCATGCGATCCATCTGAATAATTTCATCACCTGCGTTAATGGAAGCAGGAACTAATGGGGAGGATGATGTGCGAGCGGTTGTAATACTTTGTCCCAATTTGCGCTGTTGTATGTAACCTAAAATATCTTTTTTGGTAACGCGCCCTTCTGCACCTGACCCTGAAATATTTTCTAATTCAGCAATGGCGATTTGCTCTTCTTTGGCAATATTTTTTACAAGCGGAGAATAAAAACGGGATGCAGATTTGAAATCAACAACAGATGCATGTGAACTGCTATTGCCATTGGAAGAAGCAGAAACAGCAGGAGTTTTTACGTGAGTTGTAACAAGGGCTCCTTTTGGAGGCTCGATGGCAGGGGCTTTGCTTTCACTCGAACTGACTTCCGTCTCAATGATAGCTACCGCTTTGCCCACCTTTACAACATCACCTACTTTGGCAAAAACTTCTTTCAACACGCCTGCATGAGTTGAAGGTACTTCGGTGTCTACTTTATCAGTAGCTACTTCCAGCACAGATTCATCTTGCTCGATTTTGTCACCAGGTTTTTTTAGCCAGGTTAAAATCGTGGCCTCCATAATGCTTTCGCCCATTTTGGGCATGATGAGTTCTACACGTGCCATATCACGAAGGATTTTAAAGTGCAAAGTTAATGCTTTTAGAATGTGATGCTAACGATTGAAGGAGGCCAAATTTGCTTTTGCATTAGGATATCGAACTAAAATTTAATGTGGCTCATAATGCTTCTGACAAGGAAATCAGAAGGCTGGAACAGAGTTAGTTTTGGGGGGAGTTGTGAAATCAAATTTTTTTTTACTCTATTTACTTAACAAAACATAAGGATATGGCAAAAGAATACTTGGGCGAATTTGAAGAACTGATTTTAACCATGGTAGCGGCTTTACAGGAAGATGCCTATGGAGCAGCTATTGCGGAGGAAATAGAAACACGCATGAAACGCGATGTTAACTTGAGTGCTGTGCACGTAACGCTCTACCGATTGGAAGATAAAGGCCTCATCAAATCAAGCATGGGCGGAGGAACAAATGAAAGAGGGGGAAGACGAAAAAGAATTTTCACAATTACCAGTGCAGGCATGGCCATGCTACGCGCAATGAAAGAAGCAAGGATTGATTTGTGGAAGTTGGTTCCTCAATTAAAAATGACTGGTATATGAAGGAGCAACCTTCAACGTGGATGTTGAAATTCCTTCAGTGGTTCTGTCCGAATCATCTCTATGAAGAAATAGAAGGAGACCTTATTCAAAAATTTAATCGTGATGTAAAGAATTTTGGTTAGCGAAGGGCGAAGAGAAGATTGGTGTGGAATGTAATCTTGCAGAGGTGAATTGTGCGGTACAAATACTTTTAGTTGAACTAATGTGTATAGTAGCTTAAATTGAAAAGCCTTCGCCCTGAAAGGGCGGCATAAAATAAGACAGGGTGAAGCCCTGTCGAAGGGAAGAAAAATTCATAACAGCCCTGAAAGGGCGCAATAAAAATATGGGACAATCACTCGTTAAAAACTATCTCCACATCGTGTTCAGCACCAAACATCGAGAACCTTTGATATACCCAGCAATCGAGAAAGAACTGTATAGTTATCTGGCCGGTATCTGCAATAATCTCGAGTGCTTCTCGATTAAGATTGGTGGCTTTGATGATCATGTGCATGTGTTGTGCTCACTCTCGAAAAAGATAGCGCTAATGAAATTTCTCGAAGAGCTAAAATCACATTCATCCAAGTGGATAAAGACGAAGGATGATCGGCTAAAGAACTTTTATTGGCAAAATGGTTATGGTGCTTTTTCTGTGAACCCACATGAATTGGATGTAGTGACAACGTACATAGAAAATCAGCGGGAGCATCATAGGAAAAAAACTTTTCAGGATGAATACAGGTCATTTTTAAAAAAGTATAAAGTTGATTATGACGAGCGATATGTATGGGATTAATTATTTCGCCCTTTCAGGGCTTTCTTATTATTGATATAAATAACACAGGGCTTTGCCCTGCGTTATGTTATGATGCCCTTTCAGGGCTGTTCAAGAGAAACTGTAAAGTGAAAATTTGTAAAAAGTTTAGAACGGACATATAAATCGGTGCAAAGAAATGATGGACAATCAGCTAGATCTTCCCAAATGGGCATTCCGATTCCTTAAAACTATTTGCCCTGACCACTTTTATGAAGAAATCGAAGGCGACCTCATTCAAAAATTTAATCTTGATGTAAGGAGTTTTGGGAAAAAGAGAGCAAAGCGAAGATTGCTGTGGAATGTAATTCGATTTTGCAGGCCAGGGATTGTGATGAGAAATAAGTTTCGTATTAGAATAAATAAACTACCCATGTTTAAAAACTATATCGCAACGGCCATGAGGGTTTTTGCCCGACAAAAGGCATACTCTGTCATCAATATTCTAGGACTATCCATCGGTATGGCCGCGAGCTTCCTGATATTTATTCACATTCAGGATGAGCTTAGCTACGATCGTTTCTTTGAGGAAGCGGATAAGATTTATCGGGTTGGTATCACCGAAAAATTTCAAGGCAATGAAATCAATTACACAAAAACGTGTAGCCCGCTGGCAGAAGCGTTGCGCAATGAAATACCAGAAATCACATCCTCCACTCGTATAGGAAGGTGGCCGGATCAAATCGTTAGCTATAAGGATAAGTCATTTGTTGAGAACAAATTCTTATTAGCGGATTCAAATTTCTTCAAAATTTTTAATTACACCTTACTTGAGGGAAGTACAAGACAAGCCCTCAAGGGTCCGAACAAAATCATCATAACAGAAAGCACAGCGCAAAAGTATTTTGGATACAAAGGTATTGGAGACATCACACCCGTAGGCAAACTAATGGAGTATGATGGTAAACACCCTGTTGAGGTAACCGGAATTATTTTGGATCCACCGCACCAAACGCATATGAAATTTGATTTCATTCTTTCACTGGATACATGGAATAATGTGGCCAAGGATGATTGCTGGGCATGCTATAACGTGCATACTTATTTTAAGATCAACGAAACGAGTTCACTGTCGGCAGTGGAAGTAAAATTAAGTGACTTTGTTAACAAGTATGTTTTTCCGGGTCAGTATTAAAAGTTGGGGAGTAAGTTGTTTGGCTGCGCATTAAAAAGCCAAAGAATAAATGACTGTAGTAATAATAATGATGTTCGGAATGTGG
>JAYVPS010000057.1:0-2495 GCA_043757225.1 Cytophagales bacterium
CCTCTTTGCGCGGTGCTTGTTTTTTAGTTCTGTTGAATTCTCCTTTGCGTCTGCGCTCGTTGTACAAAATTGAATGCTTGTCTAACACGGTGGTTAGAAAACGCATTACCGATTCATCACGTCTGTACTCGGTTTCGAGTATGTTGATGAGCGTGTTATCCGCTGTCGCAAATTCGAGAAGGTTGTAAAAGCCGGTAGACTTGTTTTGGATGGGATAAGCCATCTTCTTCAGTCCCCACTTTTCCACATTGATGACATTGGCTTTAGCCTTGGTCAACAACTTCACGAATTTCTCGACAGTATCCTTTGCCTGATCTTCAGACAAAACGGGATTTAAAATGAATACCGTCTCGTAGTTCTTCATGATTGTTAAATTGGTTTTAAAATTGGACTGCAAAAGTAAGAAAAAGGTTTGTTAATGACCAACTATTGCCAAAAACAAAAGGAAAAGGCCTTGGAAAGGAGGAAAGGCTATTAGCAATCTCGGCAAGAAATTGGAGGAATGCCTCAAATTTTAGGGATGAAATGAGATATTAGGCCTGCGAGGGGTTTATTTTATGCGGCAATTTTTAGCTTTCTCGCTTTTAGCCTTTTGGGGATTTCCCAATAGATTACGTCACTTCACATCAAAACCCACCGTTCCCATTTTATACCCATCAGTAAAAACTTCTACTGTGTAGCTTCCTTCGGCATACTCAGAACCTTTTTCATACAAAAAAGAGAGTTTCTGTTTGGTGTTATCAAATAGTATTTCTTGTGCTGCCGTATAGAATTCTTCCTTATTGTTGAGCATGAAGGTGCCGGAACCCTTTGCCACATCAAAGATTACCTGGTTATTGCTATCGATGATTCGAATTAAAATTTTCTTGCCTTCAATAGGGGCCACTTTGTTATCAGCAAGGGTGAATTCTACTTTTAATTTTTGAAACCAACGGTTTTTAAAAGGAGACACACGCTCTTTCCCTTTTGAGTTAACTGCTTTAGCAAGAATGTTCTCTGTCTTCAATTGAGAAGCAAGTGTTACTTTGCTGATCAGCTCTTCTTTATTTTTTGCCAGTACATTAATCGAATCGCTCAGCTTATTTTGTTTTGTTTTTAACGTCCTGTTTTCTGAGAACAATTCCTTATTGACTGTTTTTAATTTTTCTATTTCTTTATCTTTCACTTTGAGGAGTTCCTCATAGCCATCGAGCCTGTCTTTTAATTCTTTCAATGCTTTGGTGCTACGTTGGGTTCCTCTTCGCATCTCAGATTCTACTTCTGCCTTGGCCTTTTTTAAATCGGCTACATCACCACCTAATTTTTGTATGTCTATAATCTTCTGATCGAGTTCTGCTTTTACATCCGTTAAGCGTTGCATAGTGCCTGCCAAATCTTCTTCGGTAGATACCAATTGTTGCTTCACTTCCACCTTTTCATTGTAATCTAAATAGATTTTTACGCTTTGGATAGCGATAATAATCAGCAAAATCACAATCGTGATTCCTGCTTTGTAAGACTTCTTGGGCTTTTCCTGTGTTGGTGTTGGCATTGTTTCTTATTGATAGACTTCAAAAATAGGTTTTATGAATTGATTTTCAATTTTCCGATGCTCTGACTTCGTGAGAACCGTGACTTTATAATGACCAAACAAAATGCTGTTTGTTTAAGGCCGGATCAAAGAACAACACCCCGAACCGAAAGAGATCAACGCTTGCATAAATAAGTTCGTGATTCTGAAGTTCTCTCCATGCCTTGCTCATTTCTTCTGAGTGATAAATGTCATCGATTATGATAATGCCTTTATCAGCCATTCTTCTAATCAAAAGATTAAAGTATCGCAACGTTGGTTCATACCGATGGTTAGCATCCATCAATACAAGATCTAGTTTGATTGGGGTTTGTAAGAATATTGGCAAGGTAGAGTCAATGTTGCCTTCAATAAGGTTTATATTTTTTGTTTCAAAATATTCAAAGTTGGTGAGTGCAATGTTGATCATGGCCAGATTTCCTTCAAACGTATTGAGCATTAGATTTTCTTTCTTAGCCAAGTAAAGTGAAGTGATTCCCATAGAGGTACCTAACTCAACCACTTTTTTACAATCCATGTAGTGAAGTAGCCTGTGGAAAAGGAGGCATATACTTGGAGGGTTTAAACTTGTTTGTGCTACTTGTGCAATGGTTCTTTGGGAGCCTGAAAAGTGATTTGACTTAGCCCCCAAATCGTTGATTGTTATTATGGTTTGATCTTGCAATAAGTTGGCGCGGGTTTTTTCAATTGTTTCAAAGATATTCGGATCGCCTTTTAATTTGAATACTTTTTGGTAGAAATCAAAAAAGAAAGGAGAGTGGATGGAGTGTTCGTCTACGGCATTGAGCCAATGGTGTAAATAAGATTTTGCCTGGAAGAAACTCACAGTGAGTTGGTATGTATCGGTTAATTCAACCGAAGAGGGGCTACCATCACAAACTCGGGTACGTTAACATTGAACGCTACTCCATCAACAATGCGCTCC
>JAYVPS010000058.1:0-9184 GCA_043757225.1 Cytophagales bacterium
TACTCAGCTATTATAGCTTCTTGTTCACAAATGGTTTTATCTGATTTTCTCATCTCGTTTACACGTTAATTCGTGTAAACCTATTTCAGGACGAGACAATGTGTGGCGTTGTTGTCTGTCCAGTATTGGTGCGGGGGTGCGGCACTCTTGGCAAAGCTTTGGTTTTGCGGGTTGGATTGTGCGGGCTTTGGCAAGTGTGCTGCTTGGGTTGGCCTGACTGTCGGGTTAAATGTGTATAAATCTGTTCAAATTCGGATTTGTCGGGAGAATCTAAGTCGCGGGTCCAAGAATTCTAAATGCGGAAGCGAGAATACTAGTCACGGATGCTCCATTTCTCCACGAGGTCACGAGAATACTAGTCATGGAAGCAAGAATTGAAGTCGCGGAAGCAAGAATACTACTCGTAGGTGCGAGAATACTACTCGCGGAAGCTCCAATTCTAAAGCAGGTCAGGAGATTTCTAAATCATCCTGCCAACGCTCAGGCACTACCGATAATTGTGAGGGCTGCAATACTAAAATAAAAAAGGATGGGTTATTTTGCGAGTTGGCTCAAAAACCTTTTATGTTGATCACAAAGAAATGTGATATGGGGGAAAATACCTTTAAAGGATAGCCTTCTCCACCATCGTTTTTGATCCGACATAAAATGGTGTTCGTTCGTGAAGATCTTTAGGCTTAATATCCATTACTCTTCCCATTCCATGTGAGGCCATACCACCCGCTTGCTCAGCAATAAAAGACAAAGCATTACATTCATACATCAATCGTAATTTCCCTTTAGGGTCTTTGGCCGTTGCCGGATAAATGTAGATGCCGCCCTTTAACATATTTCGATGGAAATCTGCTACCAACGAACCAATATAACGAGCCGTGTAATTATTGTCTTTACAGAATTGAATATATGATTTCACTTTAGGAGAGAATGAATTTGCCGATCCTTCGTTGATTGAATAAATCTTTCCGCTCTCTGGCATCTTCATATCAGGATGCGAAAGGAAATACTCACCTAACGTTGGCTCATAGGTAAATCCGTTTACGCCATGGCCAGTGGTATAAACCAACATGGTAGAAGATCCATACAAAATATAGCCCGCAGCTACCTGCTCATCACCTGTTTGCAAGATATCTACTTCGGCAATAGGTTGTCCCACTTCACTTTTTCTTCGATAAATTGAAAAAATCGTCCCTATGGAAACATTGACATCAATGTTTGAAGATCCATCTAAAGGGTCAATGGCAATTACATACCGGCCTTCGTTTTTTAAATCCAAAAAAGACTCGGTTTCCTCACTAATCAAAGCGCATGCTTCGCCACCTTTAGTCAATGCTCTGGTAAAACGAATATTAGCAAGCACATCCAACTTCTGCTGCGTGTCACCAGCCGTGTTCTGTGATCCCATCGAGCCCATAATGTCAATTAATCCTGCTTTGTTAATTTCTCGGTTCACCACTTTGGAAGCCAAAGCAATATCTCGCAATAATTGAGACAATTCTCCACTGGCATATTGAAATTGCCCTTGGTTACTCTTTATAAACCGATCGAGGGTTGTTCCAATCGGCAATGCAATCCGAGACGCTTCCATTAATAAATTTTGTTAGTTTAAAAGCTAAATATACTTTCCTGTCCTACTTTTGAGGCTATTAAAATTCTTACGCAAAGAGAATGCAAACGATTGAAATAAACAAAACTCGATGAATATCTTTAAATTTGGTGGAGCCTCCCTCAAAGATGCCAAGCAAATTCGCAATGTTGGGCAAATCATAAAAAATCACGCACATGAAAATCTTCTTGTAGTGGTATCTGCTATGGGAAAGACTACTGACGCTCTTGAGCAAATTACAACTCTGAGTCTGGCTAATAAAAATATCAAAAAGGAATTGGATGAAATAAGACAATATCACCTGCTACAAACAGTGGAGCTTCAGATGCCTGAAATACAAGTGGAGCTGGAAAAGATCTGTGATCAAATTGAAGTGGCCGCTAAACAACAGGGTGATGCAGATCTAGTGTATGATCAAATTGTTTCACAAGGGGAAATTCTATCTTCCTTAATAATATCAAGCTATCTCAATAAAGAAGGCATTTCTGCTACTTGGGTAGATGCCCGAAACTACATCAAAACGGATAGCACCTTTCGCGAAGGAAAAATTCTGTGGGACGAAACCGAAAAACTAATTCGACCACTTGGTAAGAATAGCAAAAAGAATATCATCGTTACACAAGGATTCATTGGCTCTGATGCTAATAATCTCACCACTACACTCGGTCGAGAAGGCTCCGACTTTTCGGCAGCTATTTTCGGCTTTTGCCTAACTGCAAAGGCGGTGACCATTTGGAAAGATGTACCAGGCGTAATGACTGCCGATCCTAAGCGAAGATTAGACTCAATTGTATTTGAAGAACTGCCTTACAAAGAAGCTGCTGAGATGACCTACTATGGCGCATCTGTTATCCACCCAAAAACCATCAAACCTTTGGCTAACCGAGGTATTCCTCTCTATGTAAAAAGCTTTTTGGATCCTTCCCTTTCTGGCACGAAAATACACGAGTGCCACGTGAGTAAATTGCCTCCCTTGATTGTCCACAAAGACAACCAGTGTCTTATCTCATGCAAGGTTACCGATTACACTTTCTTGGATGAGACACAACTAGGTGCCATCTTTAAATCGCTAAATGAAAACAATGTTCGCATTAATGTGATGCAAAACTCTGCGATTTCCTTTTCTTTTTGTGTTGACTATCGAGAAAACAAAATACTTCGGCTCATTGAATCGCTTAGCAAAAATTTTGAAGTCTATTATAACGCCAATCTTACATTGATTACCATTAAGAATTATGATCAAAAAACCTCTACTGAATTTCGAACCCAAAAGGGGCTGATCTTAGAGCAATCATCGCGATCTACGCTACAAGTGCTTGTTAAAAACTAACAGAAGAATTCTAAGTTACTTTTAATTCAAGCCTTCAGATTTTTAATCAAGTTCTCAATAGCGCGATCTAATATTTCAAAAACTTCCTGAAAGTCTTGTTCAACACCATAATAAGGGTCAGGTACGTTGCCTTTGCCCTGGGGATCATAGTCACGTACTAGTTTTATTTTTTGCAGATGCCGAGACGCATTTTTCAATTTTAAAATATTGTTAAGGTTACTGCTATCCATTGCCAAAATAAGGTCAAAATCAATAAGATCATCCTCTGATAACTGTCTTCCAACATGAGTAATTCCGACATCATTTTTACCTGCATTGCGAATTGTACGAGGATCAGGCGGATCTCCAACATGGTAGTTGGCCGTTCCGCAAGAGGCGGCCAAAAATTTATCAGAAAATCCTTTAGTCTTTACTTTATGTAAAAAAATAGCTTCCGCCAAAGGGGAGCGACAAATATTTCCAAGGCAAACAAACAGTATCTTCATTAAGCAAAAATAAAGCAACTATAGGTAACCCAGTTATTGATTTGGGCATATAAAAACGAATCCCATACTGTTATCCGCCTTTTGATTAAGAACAAGCCACTTCAAACGAGAAGGGCTCTTCTTTTTCCCTCCAACTATCCTATACATCTTACAAGAATGTTTAGATTTGGAATTCAAACCCATTTCTATGGAATTCATTAAAGTAACAGAACAGAAAGAGCCTTTTGTGGCGCTGGTGGAACTCAATCGGCCCAAAGAATTGAATGCCCTAAATCAGCAATTGATGCAAGAGTTACTTAGTACACTACAACAATTGGATAAGAACGAGAATGTTCGCGTTATTGTCCTTACGGGAAATGAAAAAGCGTTTGCAGCCGGAGCCGATATAAAGCAGATGGCAGGTAAAAGTGCCATGGAAATGTTGATGATCGATTCTTTTAGTACGTGGGATCAAATCCGAAAAACGAAAAAGCCAATCATTGCTGCAGTCAGTGGGTTTGCCTTAGGCGGTGGTTGCGAACTAACTATGATGTGCGATATGATCATTGCTTCAGAGACAGCCAAGTTTGGTCAACCGGAAATAAAAATCGGCACCATTCCTGGCGCGGGTGGCACCCAACGCCTAACTAAAGCTTTGGGCAAAGCAAAAGCGATGGAGCTAATTTTAAGTGGAAGATTTTTGTCAGCCGAAGAAGCACACTTTTATGGATTGGTAAACAAGGTTGTACCTGTTGAAATGTATCTTCATGAATCATTGGAACTGGCTAAAGAGATCGCGCAAATGTCACCCGTGGCAGTGCAACTCGCTAAGGAAGCTATCAACCGATCTTTTGAAACACAATTGGATGAAGGCCTGGCATTTGAACGCAAAAATTTCTATTTGACATTCGCCAGTGAAGATCAAAAGGAAGGGATGAAAGCGTTTGTGGAGAAGAGAAAACCAGAATACAAAGGGCGATAAAAAAGGCTGACTTTAAAAGCCAGCCCATTAATTTTTTTGTTTCGATAACTACCGTACGGCAAACCCAAAGCCCACTGTGAATGCGCTATACTTTTGCAAGGTATAGTCTCCATGAAGCGTAAAGATCGCGAACTTGAGACGCAGTCCGGCAGTAAGGCGCGGGCCTGATTGGCTAATTGAAATTGAAATTGGATCTTTAATAGAATTGCCAAAATTATCTAACTGATACGTGCCTTTTACTGCAAGATCAGAGCTAATAAAATTATACCCCAATCCTCCATATAGCGTTAAAACAGAAAACTTTTTAGAAATTAACCCCTGTATCGTAGTGGCACTTGTAGAAAAATTAGCCTTTTGATCGGGTTTACTGGAATCTAAATTAACATCAAACTTAAGGGTTGTATATCCAACAAAAGATGAAAGATCAAAGGGCAAATTTTTCATACCGGGTATGTATTGCTTTACATCATGCATCACTCCTATACCAAATAAACTAACAGAACCATCCGATCCTAGCTTGGTGCTGGGGAAAAATCGCAGCTTTAAATCTGTTCCCTTCGGCAATCCAATGCCAAGTTGCAGCATAGGGATGGGTATAAAAGATAACCCCTCCTTTTTTAAATCAAGCCCAGGTGCCCCGTCAATTATCTGGCCTGAAGGAATTTTATTTCCGGCTACTAATACCGTTGGCTGATATTTAGGAGCCGTGCTAGAGCCAAAAATTGTAGGGGCATCAATTCCTGTTGCCGTTGCCGGAATTACTGTCAAATTTTGAAGTTGACTATTTTCAACCCGATAGGTAAGATCTGATGTTGGAATACTTATACCTGATACCGTCATGGTTAAATCAAACCCAATTAATTTATGTGTCTTGGCAGTATTATACCAACCTTGATTAAGTCCAAAACCAATTGTATTTAGCGCTGGTGTGACATAGCCCTTCACTAAATAGTTGGCATCTTGTGTACTGCCTTTTATGAGTTGGTCAATGTCACCCTGGGCTTTAATAGATGAATTGCCAGCCAAAAACAAGATAATCAAAACTAAGGATCGTTTCATAAGATAGAATTTAAATTAAAATTAAGTATTTTTCCCCATATTCACGTTAACGAGGATTTTAGTTTAGAATAAATTACTTTAGACTTCGAATTAAATAAATCTTGATTTTTTACAACTTTACCATTTATCTATTAGTTATTCTGTATAGGATAGCCGCGCTGTTTAATTACAAAGCGAAGCAATTCGTAAACGGCAGAAGAAACATTTTTAACAAAATTTCTCTTGCCATAAAATCAGACCAAAGCCAATTGGTCTGGATTCACTGCGCCTCGTTAGGCGAATTTGAACAAGGAAGGCCAATCATAGAAGCATTGAAGAAAGAGCGAAAGAACATGAAAGTTCTTCTCACCTTTTTTTCCCCTTCCGGGTATGAAATACGAAAAAATTACGAGTTTGCTGACTATGTATTCTACTTACCTTGGGATACCCCTGGCAATGCTAAAAAATTTATTGAAATCACAAAGCCATCACTGGCAATCTTTGTGAAATACGAATTTTGGTATAATTACTCCAACGAACTGAAGAAAAAGAATATTCCCCTCCTCTCCGTCTCTTGTATTTTAAGACCAGAGCAAGCTTTTTTTAAGAGTTATGGCTCCAGCTTTCGAAAAATACTTCACAATTTTGATCACTTCTTTGTTCAGAATCAGGAAACGAAAAAATTACTTTCGAGCATCGGAATAAAAAGCACTTTAGCAGGAGATACTCGCTTCGACCGTGTGTTGCAAATCATTCAGTCAACAGAAGAAATTGGATTAGCTAAAAAATTTAAGAATGACCAAAAGTTGTTGGTAGCCGGAAGTTGTTGGTCGGAGGATATCGATGTGTTGATTCCCGTTATCAACACTAACCAATACAATCTGAAATTCATTATTGCACCTCACGAAATAACTGAAGCCTTCATCTCTTCAATTGTAACCTCACTTCAAGTAAAATCAGTCCGCTATTCAAAAGCATCAGAAGATAGCATTGCAGATTCGTCTGTTTTGATTATTGATAATATCGGCATGCTGTCTCGACTCTATCGCTACGGTGAGTTTGCGTATGTTGGAGGAGGCTTTGGTGCCGGCCTTCACAATATTCTAGAAGCCGCCTGTTATGGAGTACCAATCTTTTTCGGCAACAAGAATTATCAAAAATACCAAGAGGCGAAAGAATTGATAATGAGAGGCGGTGCCTTTGAAATCAGTGGCTATTCAGAATTTAAAGCTAAGTACGAATTGTTAAACAATCGCCCTGAGAATTTCTTGCTGGCTTGCGAAGTTACCAAAGGGTATGTGGAAGAGAATATTGGTGCTACAAAAAAAATCATGGAGTACTGCCTACCCTTACTATCAGGAAAATGAAAGGCATTGTATTAAAATCGACAGGATCGTGGTATGAAGTTTTGGTAGATGACACAACCATGATGTGCCGAACTCGTGGCAAGCTTCGATTGGATAACATTAAAGAAACAAATCCGGTAGCCGTTGGCGATCATGTAATGATTGATAAAGATGGTGATGATGGCATAATTGCCGAAGTCCTTCCACGCTCAAATCAAATATTAAGGAAATCTGTAAAAAAGACAGGGCATGCTCATGTGCTGGCTGCCAACGTAGATCAGGTATTGCTAATCGCTACTCTTAAACAGCCAAGAACTTCGCTTGGATTCATTGACCGATTTCTAGCGTCTGCTGAATCTTATCGAATACCTCAGTTGGTTCTGTTTAATAAAAAAGACTTGCTTTCAGAAGATGAATCAGAAGACCAAAAAATACTTCTTGACCTCTATAATTCAATCGGAGTTTCCGCTTGGTGTATTGAAGCTCAAACAGGTGAGTTGGATTTTTTGCGTCAGCTGTTAAAAAATAAGATTACGCTGATTGCAGGACATTCCGGTGTAGGCAAATCTACACTGCTTAACCGTCTTTCGCCTTCAATAAAACAAAACACAAACCGGATTTCTGATTTCTCAAGCAAAGGTACACACACCACAACCTTTGCAGAAATGTTTCGGCTAGATGAGACTACCTTCGTCATCGATACACCCGGGATTAAAGAATGGGGAATGCTGGATATGGAACAACAGGAGATATCAGACTATTTTCCCGAAATGCGTGATCTCCGTTCGCAATGCAAGTTTGGGTCTAAGTGTTTGCACCTGCAAGAACCGAACTGTGCAATTATTCCCGCTGTTGAAAAAGGACAGATTGCCGTAAGTAGATATGAAAGTTATTTGAGTATTGTGCGTGGAGACGATAATCGGAAATAGAATTTCACAAAAGCAAACAGCAAACGCCAATCAAACAATTTCAGCGAAATACCAATTTCATATCGTATCCGCTTCTTAAGAGCCTCTGCCTCTTCGTTGGTATTATTTAGAACCAAAATTTTCTCGCAAACTTTAAGTGTAGCCCACCGTTGATCACCATTCCTTACAAACTGTCGGCTTGACATGGATGTGTTGACAATCCTTTTTTTGACAAGGGCTTTGGGGGTATAACAAAAGTTAAACACTCGTGAGGATCGAATCAAAAAATCAAAATCCTCAAAAGCTAACGTTTCATCATACCCACCCAGTTGATCAATCACTTGTTTTCGAAACATCAATGTAGGTGAGCAAATAAAATACCGATGAATTAAATCTATATAAATATTTCCTTGAGGAATAGCCTGATGAAAGAATCTGTCTGAATGCATATACAATTTGCGACCATTCTCATCGATCATCTCGGCATCTGTAAAATTAACCTCGCAAGATTCTCCGGCCTTAGTCAGTGCCTTAACTCCTTCTTCCACCCGATTTGGCATTAGAATATCATCGGCTGCTAAGTCAATAAGAAAACCTCCTTTCGCTTGTTTCATCGCCAGGTTTAGTGATTTACAGTACCCCATATTGGATTTATTTGAAATAAAAGTGATTTCACTTTTCCCTTCAATTGCACTTTCAATTTGAGCAACACTATCATCGATGCTTCCATCATCCAACACAATTAATTGAATAGGAGAATAATTTTGCGTAAGCACAGAGGTAATTGCCTCTTTAACAAAACGCTCATGGTTATAACTTAAGCAGACAACTGTTACCAATGGATTTGCCATTACAAATATCTTACAAAACTATATTTCGATGTTGGCTGGCCACCAATACTAGCCTTAAAATGCAACAATGGCTTGTTCACTTTTTTATCGAGCATAGAGGTACCCAAGTCAATCATCTTAAAATTATTTTCTACTGAATAGCGATAAATACCGTTAATCAAAAAAACTACAGGGCTGATCTTATCAAACTCTTTAGCATGGCCATAGTAGAAAGTATAAACTACTTTTTTACTAATTTTTATCACTATCGCAGCGGCTGCCAAACTTTTATTGTGATAGGCACTAAATAAAAGATAATCGGTTGGAAATGCTTTAACTATTTTTTGTAACGCTTCTAACGTCATCGATAATAATTGCCCCTTTTCATGCCGGCAATTTTCCAGAAAATGATAAATCATTTTCAATTTTGAAATAGATTCTTGCCTAAAAGTTAATTGAGTTATGCATTTTTTCAGTTTTTGCCGCTTCGCTGGAACCATTTTTTTTTCTAGCAGAATTGAATTTACTTCAATAATACTCGAACTGTTTTCTTGGCAAGAAAAACCTAAATCAGTCAATACTTTCAACAATTGACTGCTTACTTTAAGATTATACTGAGATGGAAAATTTGTTATATGAAGTTTCTTTACCGCTTTCAACTTTAAATCTTGCGTAAGCTTGAT